>DASYCF010001423.1:0-10287 GCA_036500365.1 Byssovorax sp. | reverse complement strand
CGAACTGTCGGATCTGGATCGCCGTGCCCGGCCCGCCGTCGGCGCCCGGGGTCTTCGAGTCATAGGTGCCCTGTCGCGAGGCGCCGTCGTAGCTCGCGTCGACGCCGGCGACGACGGCGAGGAGCTCCACGGCCGCCTTCGGCGGGTCGGGCGGATGCCCGAAGTCGACCTCGGTCGGCCGCACGAAGCCGGGGTCTCCGGCGATGAACGGCTGGCCCCACGGCCACGCCGAGAGCATCGCGTACCACCCGACGCCCTTGAGCTCGCCGAAGCGCTCCGTGTTCGTGAGCTGATAGCCGTCGACCGCCTCGCGCGTGTCGCTCGCGACGTAGTAGGCCTCGCTCTGCAGCGCGAGCCGCCACACGGGGACGCGGAGCTCGCCTCCGTAAATGGCCTGAGCGTGCGACGGTATGACGTGAATCGTGCGACCGAGGGAGTCCTTGTAGGTGGTGTTCCAGAGCGCGTAGCCCTGACCCGTCGTGATGGGGCTCTCGTCGTACCCGACGTACCTCGGGTCGCGCTGGCCATAGCGACCGCTGACGCCGATCTGCGCGTGCTGCACCGGCGACGACGCGTCGGCCGCGAAGGGGCGCACGAAGACGCGACCGATCCCGTCGAAGTGCTCGTCGACCTGCGAGCGGTTCTGGCCGTCACCCAGGTACACGCCGCCCTCGTAGCCGACGACGGTGTTCTTGCCGATGTCGCCCCAGGCGGTGAGGCCGATCTCGCGCTGGGTCGGGACGACGAAGCCGCGGATGGCGACGTTGCGCTCCATCAACGGAGTCTGGTTGTCGCTCGTCCGGTTCTCCATCGAGAGGGTCGTCTTCTCTTGACCGATCATGACGTTGAACTCGCGCGCGGCGCGGAGGTTCAGCCAAACGTCGAAGAGCGCCGCCGACGCCGCCGTCGCCTGGACCGCGCCGAACTTGGCGGTGTCGGCCGTGGGCGATTGACCGGGGGAGGCGGCGGCGTTCTGCGTCTTCCCGTTCGCGTTCGTGAGCGGCTGTCCACCGAACTCGACGCTGAGGAGGAAGTTCACGTATTTCGTGAAGTCCCCCGCGAGCTCGAGGCGCGCGCGCCGGAGGAAGATCTTCGGTTGGAGGCCGTTGCCCCCGTCGGGAGCGAGGGTGTCGCTCACGCCGGGCCCGAAGAACGCGTCGGCGTCCACGTTGACGCGACCACCCGGATAGAGGTGGAACCAGTCGTGCGAGTCGCGCAAGAAGAAGACCTTGTTCCAACCGGCCAGCGGCCAGCGCGACGGATCGTCGCCCACCTCGGTCGTCGCGACGGGCACGCCGAACACGACGGGCTGCGTGGCCGGCTGTTCGGGCGGCCTCGGCGCGCCCGCGGCCGGCGGCGGGGGCGGCGCGCTCTCGGCCAGCGCGGACGGCGCCGCGGCGTCGGGCGGCGGCGACGGCTCCGGCTGGCCGGCTGCGACCCCCACGAGCGAGACTACGAAGGTCGAGACGAGCCCAAGGACGATCCTCTTCATGAATACGCGCGCGCGCGCCTGCGGGCGCACGAACGCGCCGCACGCGCAGCGTCGCCTCCCGTGTTCGGGTTGGGGTGCACTTCGCGGTGAGCCGACCTCGCTCGGAGGCGGCGCTCTGTCTGCTTGTCTACGTCGTCACGCGTCGAGTCGATCCGACGCACCGGTCAAGGCTTCTCGCCCTTCTCGAAGCGCCTCTTCTCGCTGCGCTTTCACCTGCACGACGACGCCGTCATGCACGTTGATCTCGATGCGCCGCAGGCGAGCCCCTTCAAGGCCACGCGCCCGGCCGCGGTCGCCGTCGTCTCGTCGGGTCGTCAGCCGTGGTCCTGTCTCCGCTCGACGTCACGTGCAGTCGCTCGCGCGCGCCGAGCATGGCTCAGGTGCCCGTCGCCAGGAGCGGCGAGGCGTGGTCGAGCGCGTCGAGGAACGCGGCGAAGCGGGCCGCGCCGAGGCGCCGGGTGACGACGGTTCCCTTGCCGTACTGGCGCGCGAGGCGCTTCGCCGCGATGACGCCTCCGTGGCTGTTGACGTCGGTGAGGATGATCACGAGATCTGCGCGCTCGACGAGGCTCTTGAGGTCCTGCCCGCCGCGCCCCGCGAGCTTGCCTGCGTGGAACGTGAGGTCGTGTCCCGCGCCCTTGGCCATGCGCACGAGGTCGCCCTCGTTGCGCTCGACGCCGCCGACCCATCCGATGTGCATGGAGCCTCCGCTGCCAGACGTCCGCTAAAACGGACATTCGCACGCACACAACGGACGAGCAAGCGCAAAAGTCGCAATGCAGGATTTTAATCTGTCATAACGGATCCGCTTCCGCGGATGGGTCGGCCACTTCGGCGCCAGCGCGCCGCGGTGATAGACCCGGCGCATGTGGCTGTCGGTCGTCGAGGCGCTGCAGCTGCCGCACCCGTGCGCGTGCGACTGCTTCCACACGCTGCCGCTCGCCGAGCGGACGCGCAGCGTGGCCGCGATGTACCGCTTCGACGACGCGCTCCGCGGCTGGGGCTACGAGCCCGTCTACGAGCTCGCGGGCGACCGCATCTACCGCATCGCGCAGGCGAAGAACGACCCCGCGTTCCGCGTCATCCCGGTGCGCGACAGCGCGTGCATCTATCGCAGGCTGGTCGGGTTCGCGGTGCACGAGGTCATCCACGCCGCGCTCGGCGACACCTCGCTCGCGAACTATGGGATCCCGTGGGGCGCGCCCTACGCCGTGCCCGACGACACGCCGCGGGGGCTCGAGGCCGACGCGCTCGCGCCGCTGAACCGCGCCGAGGCGATGGCGTTCGTCGGCGTCGGCCCCGTCGCCGAGGCGCTCTTCGGCGTGGACTGGCCGGTGTACACGGCGCGCGACGTCGGGACGTACGGCTTCGCGGGCGGCAACGCGATCGTGGCTGCGCCGCCCGGGTTTCGCGCGGTGCCGCACGTCGATCGCGTGCACCACGCCGCCCGCTACTACGAGCTCGCGCGCGCGCTCGAGGTCGACGCCGAGCGCGCGCTGACGGCCGCGAAGGTCGACCAGATCTGCGCCGCGTTCACCGCCGCCGAGCGCGCGTTCGCGGCCCGCGCGCCGAGGCGCAGGCCGCCGCCCGCCGACATCGCGCGCATCGCGCCGCGCGCCCCGGGCCGCAACGATCTGTGCGCCTGCGGGTCGGGCAAGAAGGCGAAGCGCTGCTGCGCGGCCTGAGGCGGGCGCGCGTCAGCCCTTGCAGAGCCGCTCGATCTTGAGCATCGCCGCGTCGAGCCGCGCCTCGACGAACGGGGCGATCGTGCGGCGGATCTCGGGGAGCGCCGCCTCGAGCCTCGCGGGCGTGAGCGAGTCGGCGTCGACCCCGGCGCGGCGGAGGGCGCGAGAGAGGCTCGAGCGCGCGAAGATCGGCGACAGCTCCGACGCCTCGACGAGCTTGTCGAACAGATCCTTCGGGCTCAAGAGCGTTGCCAAACCGCCACCAGCCTCTTCGTGTAATCGATGGCGAACGTCGTGAGGAACGCCCGCTTGGTCGCGCGCGCCGCGTCGCCGCCGAACGCCTTGGCGTCCTCGCCGACGCGCGCCCCGAGCTCCATGAAGATGTGGACGAGGACGCTCACGATGTAGCCGAGGTCCATGCCCACGTGCTTGCAGCCGGGGATGATGGTCTCCAGGTACTCGTCGCGGAGCGAGAGGTCGCCGCGCGCGGCCTGGCTCACGAGGTGGAGGAAGCCCGAGATGAACTGTCGGCGCTCACCGTCCCCTTGGCCGGGCAACCCCTCGAGCAGCGGGATCACGTCGGCGCACAAGGAGTCGTGGCGGGCCTCGATCTCGTCGGCGAGGGGCGCGCAGGTGGGGGGCTTGTCGGGCACGTCGCCGGAATCGCATCCGGCGCGCTGGCGGTCAACCGGCACCGGATTCTCGAGCCACCCCGCGCAGATGGACGCCGTGCAACGGGCGCGAACCGGCGATGCGGAGGAAGATCCGCGCCTCGGTCGCGTAAGATGTTGCACGGCCGAGGTAGCCGCGCGCCTGCCTTTTGCGCGCGGCGACGGCAAGGAGATGGGTGACATGAGCCTGCACCGGTACTTCGGCGTTTCTACTCTCGTGCTCGCGGGCCTCGCGGCGACGGGCTGCCACCGCGGCGACGAGACGGCGACGGCCGAGCCCGCCAGCGCCGACTCCGCGGCCGCGACCACCGCCCCCGCGCCTACCCCGGTGCCCGCCGACTCGGCCGTGGCCGAGGGGTCGACCACCGTCGTCGACGCGAAGCCGAACGACCCGACCGGCGCCGTGCCCGAGCCTCCGCCCGACCAAGACGAGACCGAGGACATGCAGGGCGCCGCGCCGACGCCCTCGTCGCAGTGGTACTCCGGCTACTACTACTGGGACGTGCCCACGGCGAAGTACCTCTGGTACCCGGGCTACTGGCAAGATCGGAACGCCTACGCCGAGGGCGCCCCGCCGGCGCCGCGCGCCGAGGTGTGGGGCCGTCCGCCGGCCGCGAACTACACGTGGGCGCCCGGCTACTGGCGCTACGGCACGGCGGGCTGGGCGTGGGCGCCCGGCCGCTGGGCTTGGTGGGGCGTCGGCTATGGCTACCGCGGCCCGCGCTGGGAGGTCGGCCCCGCCGGCCGCTACTACTTCCGCGACGAGTTCTTCGGCGCGCGCGAGGCCGTGCGCGTCCGCTACAACGTCGAGGCGCGCGCTCGCGTCGCCGTCGGCGCGCGGGTCGGCGTGGGCGTCGGCGCGCACGTCGGTGTCGGCGCGCGCGTCGGCGTGGGCGTGGCGCCCGTGCACGTCGGCGTCGGCGTCGCGCCCGTGCACGTCGGCGTCGGTGTCGCGCCCGTACACGCGGGCGTCGGGGTCGGCGTCGCGGGACGCGCGGGAGAGCCCGCAGGCGCCGCGGAGGCTCACGCGCGCGCGGAGGGCTCGCACGAGGCGACGCACGGAGCGGCCGGCGCGCACGAGCACGAGGCGGCGGGCACGCACGAGGCGAAGCCCGAGCCGAAGAAGGAGCCCGCGAAGTCCGAGGGGCACAAGCCCGCGGCGTCGCACGCAGGCGGCGGGCACAAGAAGAAGTAAGAGCGAACACGAACGGGAGCAGCACCCTCGACGCCGGAGCCCACCCGCTCCGGCGTCGACCTTTTGTGGCTCTGCGATGCGGCGCGTCGGCGCCGTCAGTCGATGAACGCGTCGACGCCGCGGTCGATCGCGCGCGCCGCGACGACGAGCCCGAACGCGAGGCAACGCTCGCGCGCGGCGTCGCGGAGGTCGAGCGAGACCAGGCACGTCGCCTCGCGCAGCGGCCACGGCATCGCTCGAAAGAGCGCCCTCGCCCGCTCGACGAGATCGCGTCGACCGAGCGCTCGACCGACGACGAGGCGCGCCTCTGCCTCGACGATCGCGCTGCCCGAGCTCGCGATCGCGTCGAGGAACGCAGCCTCGCGCGAGGACGACTCGTCGGCCTCTGCGGCGTCGGTGACCCACGCGAGCGCGCTGACCCGGACGCGCTCTCGAGCGAGATCTTGCGCGCGCGCGACCGCCGCGGCCTCCTCGAGCGCAGCGCGCGCCGAGGCGATGGCGTCGCCCCGGATCCCCGTGCCCGACGCGAGCCGACGCGAGCACGCGGGGAGGAGCTCGATGGCGCCGCGCCTCGCGTCGGCGAGCGCGCGCGTCGCGTGTTCAAGACACGCGGCGGGGTCGCCACCGAACGAAGTGTCGGCACGCGCGAAATCGGCGGCGAGCAGCGACGCGCGAATGCGTGACCACGGCGGCTCGGCGCCCTCGGCGGCCAGGCGATCGGCGAGCGCGCAGAGCTCCGCGCCGAGCGCCCGCTCACGCGCAGCGTCGACGAGCCCCGCCCCGGCGCACGCGCGCACGGCGTGAGCGCGGACCCGCGCGAGCTCGACGACGCCGTGCGCCGGCGCGGCCGCGTCGACGATCGGCCCTCGCAGCGCCTCGATCGCGTCGGCCTCGCCGAGGGCTACGCGCGCGCGCAGGTCGAAGCGAGCGCGCGCGGCGCCGTCACCGATCGAGGCGATCACGGCTCGCGCGGCGTCGATCTCGCCGCTTCGAAGGAGGACCTCGGCGAGGAGCGCGCGAGCGCGGGCGCGCTCGCCCCGATCGAGATCGTCGTGGGCGAGCGAGGCGCGCACGAGCTCCTCCACCTCGCGCCACCTGCCCTCTTCGAACGCGATCGCGGCGTCGACGCCGCGACGGCCCGCGCGCTGCTCGCGCGGCCTCGCGGCGCGGAGCGCGGCGCGCGCGGCCACGACGCCGCCGCGCGTGACGTGCGCGAGCGCGAGCGCGATCTCGAGGTCGGCGCGGAGCGCGGCGTCGTCGGGGGCGGCCGCGAGCGCCGCCGTCGCGGCTTTTACCGTGGGTCCGAACGCGTCGGCGGCGGCCGCGAGCGCGCGCGCGTACCGGGCGGGCACGCGCTTGTGCACGGGCTCGAGGGCCGCGACCTCGGCGCGTCGATGCGCGAGCGCGTCCTCCGGCGAGGCGAGCTCGGCGGCGCGCGCGTGGAGATCGGCCAGCTCCGCGCGCTCGGCCGCGTGGAGCCGCTTGCGACCGGCGAACACGGCGATCCCCGCGTCGATCCGCGCGCGCTCGGCGTCGACGTCGAGCGTGTCCGGCGCGCGCTCGGCGCCCCCGATCACGGCGACTCCACCGTCGCGCGCCGCGACCGGCGCGTCGAGGATCGCGACCGCGTCGCGGAACGAGTAGCAGTCGGGCGCGTCGCGCACGAAGCGCCGGTGCGCCTCGAGCCCGTCGAGCCAGAGCACGAAGCGGCGCCCGCGCTGCTGCAGTTTGTCTCGATGCAGGTTCAGGGTCTCGAGCGCGCCCGCGGCGGCGGCGTCGATCGCGAGCGCCATCGTGCCCGAGTCGGCGCCGGCGGCGAGCGCGCGGAGCACGTCCTCGCCCGTCACGAGCCGCACGTCGGTCGGGGCGAGATCGGCGATCGCGTCCGCGATGCGCGCGCGCGCGGCAGGCCACGTCGCCTCGTCGGCGACGACGATGACGAAGCGACCTCGCTTGAGCGCGGCGACGAGCGCCGTCAGCGCGACCTCGTGCGCGCGCCGGAGCGGACGCTCGGCCGCGCTCACGCCTTGCTCAGCCACTCCCACAGCATCGGCGCCGCCTCCCACCAGATGCCTTCGTGGTTGTATTCGAAGACGACCGAGCGGCGCATGTAGTCGAGCTCCGTCGGGTCCTTGAGCGCGTGCGTCTCGTGGATGGCGCGGAGCGCCTCTTTGTCGGTTGGATAGAGCGTCCGCGCGAGGCCGTTGCGCTCCTCGACGAGCACGTCCTCGAACGCGACGTTCGTGACCTTCTTCTGGCCGTAGAGGTCGAGCGCCTGGATCGCGGAGAGGCGCAGGAGGCGCACGAACTCGCGGATGACGCCGCCGGAGTAGAGCGCGGCCTCGGCGACGACCTGCGGCGTGAAGAGGCCCGGCACGAGGCGCGCGGCGAGGATGCTGCGGAGCGTCGCGATCCCCGCCGCGTCGACCGCGGCCGCGGGATCGGCGGCGGCCGTCTTCGTGAGCACCTGGATCGGGCGCAGGTGCGTGACGCGCTGGCCGAGGCCGGTGCCCGGCGCGCCGAACGTGATCGACGGCGGCACCGTGACGAGCAGCGGCACGCGCGGCGCGAGCAGGGCGCCGAGGTTCGTCTCGAAGATCTCGTGGAACTGATCCTGGCGCTGGAGCTTCTCGAGATCGTCGATGGCGACGAGCACGCGGTGCGGCAGGCCCGCGTACACGAGCGCGCTCGCGAGGTCGGCGACGAGCGCGTCGATCAGATCGACGAGCGCCGAGCCCTGCGTCTCGGCGAAGCGGCGAAACTCTTTGCGGCGCACGTCGTCGACGCTGATGTCCTGCGAGAGCTTCAAGAAGAAGAGATCGAACACGACGCCGAACTTGCCGCCTTGCACGTGCAAGCCCGTCGGTCCGTAGAGCGCGGCGTCCATGCGCTTCAAGATCCCGAGCCACCGGTCCTTCTTCTCGAAGCAGGTGAGCGCGTCGTCGGTGCTCGCGCGGCGATAGAGCTCGGCGGCGACGAGGAACAGGAGCTCGTGCGAGCTCAAGCTCGGTCGATCGGTGGGCGCCACGTCGAACGCGACGACGTAGAAGCGGCGACGGATCTCGGGGTCCGCGAGCAGCCTGCGGAGCTCCGTCGTCTTGCCGCTGCCGATGTGGCCCGAGAGGAAGAAGCGGTCGGTCTCCTCGGAGCGCAGGAGCTGCGCGCGGAGGCGTGCGAGCGGCGGCAGCTTCTTCCCGCTCGCGACCGAGATCGTGGGCGCGACGTACCAGGGGCTGCCGGGCTCGATCGGATCGAGGGCGAGCGCGGAGATCGCCTCGTCGAGCGTGCGCGCGAGCTCCACGGAGGCCGACTCTACACCGCGCCGCCTCCGGATCGAAGCGCGGCCACGGGCGTTGCCGTCGGCGAACGCTCGGCCTTGGATCGCTGGCGACTACCTCACCTGCGGCGCGCGCGCTCCGCCGCCGCCGCGTCGCTCTCGGCCTCGGCCTCGTCGTCGTCGCTCCAGGAGCTCGGCGCGCCGACCCGGACGCGGGGCGGCGGCGCGTCGTCGATGCGCGCGCGGCCCCAGGCGCGTTGCACGTCGTCGGCCGGGTCCGACGGCGCGGGGCCGACGGCGATGCGCACGGGCACGCGGCCTTGCAAGACGCGGCGCGTGTACTTGACGACGATGGCGGCGCGCTTTCCCGCCACCGAGACGCCGCGCGCGGCCTCGCGGAGCTTCGCGCCGAAGACGATCGACAGCAGCGTGAGCGCGGCCGGCACGACGAGGCCGGTGGCGATGCGCACGCCGAGCTCGGCGATGGCGAGGCCGAGCGTGAAGAGCGCGCGCAGCAGCGGAGGCAGTCCGCGCCCGTCCCAGAAGCGGAGGCCGCGGCCGAGCCTGCGCACGCGGCGCTCGTCGCGGCGGATCGATCGCTGCTCTTCGCGCGCGGCGCGGCGGCCGTCGTGCGCGGCGCGGCGGCGCGCCTTGAGCTCGTCCTTGAGGGCGTTGCGCTTCTCTCGGAGCTCGTCGGCGAGGTCGGCCATCGCGGCGGCGGCGTGGTCGATCTCGCCGCGACGACCCTCGCGCCGCGGCGCGGGCTCGGCCTTCTTCGCGGCGCGGGCGCCGAGCTCGGGCACGCGAGGAGCGCGCGCGTCGGGGTCGGGCGAGGTCATCCGCTCGAGCGCGCGGACGAGCTCCGGCCTCACGGGCAGGCCCTTGAGCGCGGCGGCGACGTCGATGGCGAGGCCCTTGTGCGGGAGCTCCTCGGGCTCTTGACCCGTGAGCATGACGAGCGCGGTGACGCCGACGGCGTAGACGTCGCTCGCGGGCATGGCGCGGCCCTGGAACTGCTCGGGCGCCATGTAGCCGAACGTGCCGACGACGGTGCTGCCGCCCGTGGGTTTGAGCCGATCGCGCACCGAGCCGAAGTCGATGATCGCGAACGAGCCGTCGGGCCGCGCGATGACGTTGCCCGGCTTGATGTCGCGGTGGACGATCGGCGGCGCGCGGCCGTGCAGATACGCGAGCGCGTCGCGCGCGTCGCCGAGGAAGCGCTCGACGTCGGCGACGCGGAAGCCCGCGCGGCGCTGCTTCTTCGCGGCGAGGCTCTCGCCCTCGATCTTCTCGGTGACGAGCCAGAGCTCGCCGCGCTCCTCGAAATGCTCGACGTAGCGCGGCAGGTTCGGGTGCTCGATCGACGCGAGCACGTGCGCCTCGCGCTCGGCGAGCTCGACCTCCTTCCACGACGTCGCGCCGCGGACGCGGAAGCGCTTGAGCACGACCGCGCGGCCGTGGAGCTTGTCGACGGCGTCGAACGTCGCCGCCTGGCCGCCTTCGCCGAGCTTCTTCGAGATCGCGTAGCGCTCGTTGGCGAGCTTCGGCGCGTCGTCGTCGGCGCCGCTCACGGCGAGCACGCGAGCCACGGCGCGAGCGCGCGCGCGGCGTCGATGGAGACGCGGCCGGAGCCGAGGACGAGGTCGAGCTCGGGATCGGCGAGGAGCGCCGCCTCGACGCGGAGGAGCGCCGGCACGTAGACGACCTCGCGCGCGAGGCCGCCGCCGCGTTGGACGCGCGCCGAGATGCGCAGCGCGTCGGCGATCGAGGCGCCGTGCGACGCGACGAGCCGCGCCGTCTCGACGAAGCTCGCGCGGGCCTCGACCGAGCGCGCGGCGACGTGGCGCAGGCCGAGCTCGCGACGTCGGCGCGCGTCGAGGAAGCCGCGCGCGCGCTCGATCGCGAGGGCGCGCCCCTCTTGATCGTCGACGCCGCGCGCGGTGCCCAGCGCGAACACGGGCAGCGCG
>DASYCF010001422.1:0-2322 GCA_036500365.1 Byssovorax sp. | reverse complement strand
CGGTCGCGCCGAGCGGGGCGCCGCGCACCTCGACGAACGCGTCGTCTGTCGCGCCGAGCTCGACGGGGACCTCGCGCTTCCAGAGCCACACACGCTCGTCCACGACGCCGTGGCCGTCGCGCACGGTGGCCGCGCACCGAGGCACGCGCGCCGCGACGTCGCGCGAGGCGCGCACGATCACCGCCTCGACGTGCGCGCCGATCGGGAGCTTCGGCCGCGCGCCCTTCCACGTCGCCCACACCACGCGCACGAAGCCCTCGCGCGATCGCCCGTCGTCGACCTGCGAGGCGCGCGGCTCGACGCGCGGCGCGACGGCCCGCACGACGGCCTCGCCGAGCTTCGGCGCGCCGCCCTGCCCGACGACGTGCACCTCGAGGTTCGGCGTGACGCGATCGCCGGACGACTCGTCGACCTCGACGCGGAGCTCGGTCGCGTCGACGTCGGCGATCTCGAAGAGCGGCGCGGGCGACAGCGGAGAGACGGAGTCGCCGACGTCGATCCGCCGCGCGAGGACCACGCCTGCGATCGGCGCGGTGACGCGGACGGGCTTGTCCTCGGGGCCGATCTCGGCGAGCAGCTGCCCCGCCTCGACGCGATCGCCCTCGCGCAGGAGCACGCGCAGCGCGCGGCCGCCCTCGGTCGCGGTCACGAGCGCGACGCCGGCGATCGGGACGACGCGCGCGTCGGCGATCACGCGCTCGGCGATCGGCCCGGCCTCGACCCGCGCGGTGCGGCCCGTGGCCCGCGTCGCGTACCCGACCGCGGACGTCGCGACGACGGCGACGGCGAGCCCCCAGGCGATCGTCGCCTTCACGCGGCCTCCGGCGCTCGCTCGGCGCGCACGACGCCGTCCTCGAGCTCGATCACGCGCGTCGCGTAGCGCTCGAGGCGCCGGTCGTGCGTGACGATGAGCGCCGCCGAGGTCGGAGAGACGTGCGCCCGCAGGAGCTCCATCACGAGCGCGCCGCTCGCGCCGTCGAGCGCGGCGGTGGGCTCGTCACCGAGGACGAGCGGCGGCGCGCCGGCGAGCGCGCGCGCGATCGCGACCCGCTGCCGCTGTCCGACGCTCATCTCGTCGGGCTTGTGCGCGAGGCGCGCGCCGAGGCCGACCGCCTCGAGCGCGAGCTTCGCCTCCGCGCGCGACGCCGCGCGATCACGCCCGCGCAGGCGGAACCCGAGCGCGACGTTCTCGAGCGCAGTGAGCGCGGGGAAGAGGTTGTACGTCTGGAAGACGAAGCCGACGTGCGCGCGACGGACGGCGGCGACGCGCGCCTCGTCGAGTTCGGTGATGCGCGCGCCGCAGAGATCGACATGCCCGCTCGTCGCGCGGAGGAGCCCGGCGAGGATCGAGACGAGCGTGGTCTTGCCCGATCCCGACGGGCCCATGAGCAGCACGAGCTCGCCCGCGTCGACCGACAGCGAGACGCCGTGCAGCACCTCGAGCGCGAGCGCGCCGGCGCCGACGACCTTCTTCACGTCCGTCGCGCGGAGGAGCGCGGTCACCGGAACACCTCGGCCGCCTCGAGCGTCAGCGCCTTGCGGACGCTCGGCAGGCTCGCGAGCACGCACATCGTCGCCACGGCCGCGCCGCCGAGCAGCGTCACGGAGCGCGACACGACCACCTCGACGCCCTGCGACGAGAGCGCGCGCTCGAGCGCCTTGGCGAGCACGAACCCGAGCACGCCGCCGGCGACGGCGAGGAGCGCGGCCTGCCACGCGACGAACGCGACGAGCTCGCGCGGCGATCCGCCCATCGCCTTGAGCGTGGCGAGCTCCTTCAGGTGCTCCTTTGTGATCGAGAAGAGCGTCTGCCCGACGATGACGGCGCCTACGACGAGCGCGAAGATCGCCGAGAAGCCGAGCGCGCCGCCCGCGCCCGAGCCGACGACCCAGAAGCGCTCCGTCAGGTCGGCGAACTCGTCGGTCGTGTGCGCGTCGAGGCCGGGCACCGAGGCGAGATCGGTGAGCACCGCCGCGGCGCACGCGGGCGCGGCGAGGTCGGCCACCCAGTACTGCGCGCTCGCGGCGTCGACGTCGGCGAGGCGCCGCGCGTTGGCGATGTCGGCGAACAGGTAGGGGTAGAGCGCGAACGAGCGGATGCCGTGCGTGAGCGCCGCGACGCGCGCGCGCCGCCCGCCGACGTCGATCGGCGCGCCGACCGGATCGCCCGTGATCTGGAGCTTCTCGAGGTCGTGCTCGTCGACGGCGACGCGCAGCGGGCCGAGGAGGTCGGCGGGCAGCCCGCGCGCGAGGCTCCACGGCACCTGCCTGCCGGGGGACGGATCGACGCCGACGATCTGGGCGAAGTCGACGGCGCCGCTC
>DASYCF010001421.1:0-6208 GCA_036500365.1 Byssovorax sp. | reverse complement strand
ACAATCGAAATACATTCAGTTTACAAGTTCGTGACAATTGATCGGGGAGTGCTAGAGACCTGGCATGCTCGCGGGCCATTTCGGCCTGGAGTTTCGCGGAGGTCGGCATGCACTCCGTCCGATCATTCCTTGTCGTTTGGGCCTGCGTCTCGGCCCTGATCCTCGGCTATGCGGCCGCCGATCTGGCGCTCCACCCGCGCCTCAGGCGCGAGACGCACTTCAGCATGCAGCCGGACCTGTCGCGCACGCCCGAGCTCGTGCACTGGGGCGGCCGGCTGATCAAGGAGGGTCGCATGAGCCTCCTCGTGGCGAACGCGCTCATCCTCGGCGGGCTCGGCGCGCTGGCGATCGGCTCGCTCGCGCGCCACGTGCGCAAGCGCGAGGACGAGGTGCCGCCGCGTGAGGTCGCGCGTCAATCGATGCACTGACGCGCTAACGTCGAGCGGTGCGCGGCGCTCTCCTCGCTGCGGTCTTCGCGGCCGGCTGCTCGAGCGGCGCGGCCGCGACGCCGCGCGCGGACGCCGGCGCGCCTTCCACGGCGAGCGCGACATCGAGCGCGAGCGCGACGACGAGCGAGAGCGCCGCGGCGCCGACCGCCAGCGCGCCGTTCGTTCGCCTGCACACGCTCCCTGCGGGGACGCGGCTCTTTCCCGTCGAGTCCGCGCTCGTCGCGTGCGCCGACGACTGCCGCGTGCCGAAGGGCGCCGCCCACGCTCCGCCGAAGACCTGGCTCGTGACGCGCGCGCACGCCGACGAGGACCCGACGCTGTGGTTCGAAGGCGCGTACAGGGGCCTCACGCGCGACGCGACGGACCGCATGCCCGAGCCGGTGCGCGCCGCGTACTTCGGCCGCTGGCCGGACGATCTCCGCGCCGCGATCCGTCACCCGTGGGACGCGCGCACGGGCCGCGGCCTCCCGGTCGTCACGCGCGCCAGCGAGGGCTGGAAGGAGGGCGGACTCGACGAAGGGCTCCCGCAGCGCTGGCCGTTCTGGGGCGAGCTCACCGACGCCGACGACGCCGCGATCGCGCTCGCGCCGTTTCGCCCCGGGGCTCGGTCGACCGCGGGAGGAGGCGGCCCGCTCGTCATCGTCGACGCGGCGGGCGAGCAGGCGGCGCGATGGGACGGCCGCGCGTGGACGACGCTCGACCGGCCGTTCCGCGCGTGCTTCGACGCCGAGCGGCTGACGAACGGCGCGACGCTGCTGCTGACCGACCTCGGGCCGTTCTTGCTCTCGAAGGACGGCGCGTTCACGCCGGCGCTCCCGCGCGACGCGCAGCGCCTCGCGATCGGCGTCGAGACGCTGCTCGCGTTCACGATCGACGGTGAGCCGTGGCTCGGCGCGCGCGGCCAGGTGGCGACGGACGTGTTCGCACCCGCCGCGCGCGGCGCCCTCGAGGTCGCGCACGCGGCGCGCCGAGGACCCGTCCCGCGCGCGCCGATCGCGCTCGACGCGATGCCCGCGCCGACCGAGCTCGAGGACGCGTGCGCGACGCCGTTCGTGGTCCTCGAGGCGAGGATCCGCGATCAAGGCTGGACGCCGGTCACGACGCTCGAGGCGCTCGCGGGCCACGCGGAGCTCCAGGGCGCGCTCACGTTCGTCGCGTTCACGCGCGGCGGCGCGCGGACGTTCGGCGCGCAGGCGTCGACCGTCGACGCCGCGCGCGCGCTCGTCGCCGCGTACACGAGCGCCCGTCGCAGGTCTCCGCCGATCGTCTGCCTCGACGCCGCCGCGCACGCGACCACGGGGGCGACGCCGGCGAAGGGCGTCGTGCGCTACGTGGTGAACCTGCGCGTCGGCTTCGTGGTGCGCGAGATCTGGTGACGCTGCGCCGACTTGCGGAGGCCCTTGCGCGGCTCGGCGAGGTCGCGCTTCATGCGGCCATGATCCGACGCCTCGCCGCGTGCGCGACGCTGCTCGTCGCTGGCTCTCTCCCGCTCGCGTGCGGAGAGAAATCGAGCCCTCTGCCGAGCCCCGAGCCGCGCGCGAGCGACGCGCCCGCGACGCGCGCCGACGCGCCGCGCACCGCCTCCGCCGCCGCGACGGCGAGCGCCGCGCCGAAGCCCGAAGGCTTCGTGCTCGTGCACACGTTCCCGAAGCGCACGCAGCTCTTCGGCGTCGAGACCGCCGTGATCGCGTGCGAGGCCGGCTGCGAGGTGCCGAAGGGCGTCGTCGCGCCCGCGCCCAAGGTGTGGCTCGTCACGAAGGAGAAGGCCGAGGAGGACAAGTCGCTCTGGCTCGAGGGCTACTACCAGAACTCGAAGGGCACCCTCACGCGCACGAACCTCAACGATCTGGGGCAGCCCGTGCACGGCATCTACTGGGGGCGCTACCCGAACAAGCTCTTCGCCGCGCTCGACAACCCGTCCGATCGAACGGGCGGCAACCTCGACAACCTGCGCCGCTCCGGCAAGGGCTGGGTCGACATGTACCGCGAGGACAACCGCTTCGATCGCCCGCGCCTCGGCCGGAGCCTGCCCGCGTCGTTCGACGACGCGGTCGTGCACGCGCCGTTCTACCCGTCGAGCCCGGCGTGGGGCGCGGGCGGCCCGCTCGTGGTCACGAACCTCCACGCGGACATGGATCACCCGACGAAGCGCGTCGCCGCGTGGGACGGCAAGGCGTGGACGCAGATCGACGCGCCGTTCTCGAAGGTGTTCATGAACTACCGCCTCACCTCCGGGGCGACCGCGTTCGCGACCGACAAGGGACCCTTCTCGTTCGCGAACGGCGTGCTCACGCGCATCGATCTGCCGGGCGTGAACCTCGACGGCGTCACGCTCGAGGAGGCGAGCTTGCTCGTGTGGCCGGTCGACGGCGCGATCTGGTTCGGCGTGATCGGCGCCGACGATTCGAAGGTGTTCGCGCCCGCGGGTGACGCGTTCGCGGCAGCGCCCGAGCCGCCGCAAACGGAGCCCACCGGGCCGAACGACGTCGTCGACGCGGGCGCGCGCATGGATTGGACCGCGACTCCGACGAGGCTCACCGACGCGTGCACGACGCCGTTCGTCATCCTCGCGACGCCACCGCCGGACCCGAACTGGGCGCCCGGCGACACGCTCGCCGCGTTGAAGGGCCACTTCGAGCTGCAGGACGAGCTCACCTTCGTCACGTACTTTCGCGCCGGCGTGATGTACTTCGGCGTGCAGACGAAGACGACCGACGAGGCGCACCTCGTCATGGAGCTCGTCGAGAAGCGCCGCATGAAGCCGCAGCTCACGTGCTTCGACGTCGCGCCGCACACGCCGATCGGCGCCGAGCCGGCGAAGGGCGTCATGCTCGAGCGCGTGAACGTCGGCGCCGGGTTCTTCCGGAGGCACGTCCTGTGATGCCCGCTTGCGCTCGCCGCGGCGCGCGTGCTCCATTCCGCGCATGAAACGACGCGCCCTCGCCGCCGCAGCCGCGCTCGGGATCGCATCGCTCCCGCTCGCGTGCGCGGACAAGTCGAGCGCGCCTGCGGGCCCCGAACCTGCGCCGAGCGCCGTGCCCGCCGCGCGCGTGCGAGCGCCGACGAGCGCGTCGGCCGCGCCCGCGCCGAGCGCCGCGCCGCCCGCCGCCGCATACGCCCTCATTCATGCGTTCCCGGCCAGGACGCTGCTCTTCGGCGTCGAGACCGCCGTCATCGCGTGCGAGGCCGAGTGCATCGTGCCGCAGGACAAAAAGGCGCCGGCGCCCAAGGTGTACCTCGTGACGAAGGACAAGACCGAAGAGGACAAGTCGCTCGACCTCGAGGCCGCGTACAAGGCCGTCCGACCCGGCCTCCGGCGCGAGAACTTGAACGCGATGAACCAGCCCGTGCACGGCGTGTACTGGGGGCGCTACCCGAAGGATCTCCGCGCCGTGCTCGACAGCCCGTTCGATCGCTCGGGCGACAACATGCACCCGCTCGGCCGCTCGGGGAAGGGTTGGCACTATGGGGCGAACTGGGATCACGCGCAGTACGACCGTCGCACGCCGCCCTCGCTCGACGACGCCGTGCTGCACGCTCCGTTCTACCCGGGCAAATGGGCGACGTGGGGGAGCGGCGGCCCCGCCGTGATCACCGCAGGCGGCGAGCAGAACCACGTCGCGGCGTGGGACGGCAAGGCGTGGAAGCAGACCGACGCGCCGTTCCGCGAGGTCTTCTCGAGCTACCGCCTCACGTCGGGCGCGACCGTGTTCGCGACCGACAAGGGCCCGTTCCTCTACTCGACGAAGGGCGAGCTCACGCGCGTCGATCTCCCGGGCGTGAAGCTCGACGGCGCGACGTTCGAAGACGGCGCGGTGAGCGCGTGGCCGGTCGACGGCGCGATCTGGTTCGGCGTGAAGGGCGCCGACGACACGAAGGTGTTCGCGCCGACGAGCGACGCGTTCGCCGCCGCGCCCGAGCCGCCCGCCGAGAAGCCGACCACGCGGCGCGAGCGCAAGGACACCGACCTCGACGAGATGCCCGCGCCGACGAACCTGAGCGACGCGTGCAAGACGCCGTTCGTCGTCCTCGCGACGCCGCCCGCGAACATCTACGGCTGGACGCCGACCGAGACGCTCGTCGCGCTGAAGGGCCATTTCGAGCTCCAAGACGACGTGACCTTCGTGACGTACCGCCGCGTCGGCGTGCAGTACTTCGGCGCGCAGACGAAGACCGCCGACGAGGCGCGGCGGATCGTCGACCTGGTGAAGGAGCGCAAGATGAAGCCGCAGCTCGCCTGCCTCGACGCGCTCGCGCACACGGCGATCGGGGCCGAGCCTGCGAAGGGCGTGACCCTCCTCCGCATCAACGTCGGCGCGGGCTTCGCTTCCAGCTCCGTCGAATGACGCGTCAGCCGCGGCGCGCGGCGCTCGCGTCGCGGAAGCGGCGCATGTACGTGCGCGAGACCTGCGCCGAGTCGAGCCGGAGCACCTTCGCGACCGTCTGCACGAAGCCCTGCACGTAGACGGCCGCGGGCAGCTCCCCCGCCGTCTCGCTCTCGATCGCGGCGAGGTGCGCGACGCTGATCTTGGTGCGCTGGGCGATGTCGGCGAGCTCGACGCCCTGCGACTCGCGCACCTTCTTCAGGAGCGCGCCCGTGAACTGCGTCTCGCCGTTGATCTCGTGCGCGAGCTCGGCCTGGAGCATCGCGAGCTCCGCGGCCGACGCGGTGGTGCCGCGCGCCGGCAGCGTCGTGAAGCGCGGGTCGTCCGGGTAGTTCGAGAGGTCGTACGCGCGCCGCCGCACGGGGTCGAGGAGCGTGTCGTGCGCCTCCTCGATGCGCGCGCGCTCGCGCTGCAGCGCCGCCGCGTCGACGAGCGAGACGACGGCCAGGCCGCCCTCCTTGAAGATCTCGCGCTGCCGCTTGTACGCGCGGCGGATCTCGTCGTCGGCGGCGGTGCGCGGCACGCCGAGCACGTCGTAGAGCGTCGCCGGTCCGCGCTCACGCGCCGCGGGCTTCGGCCCGGGCGCGCGGCGATCGTCGGCGCTCCGCGCAGGCTGCGCGGCGAGCAACGCGAGGATGCGGCGCGCCACGCGCTCGATGTTGCGCGCGCTCTTCGAGGTGGGGCTGTCGATGAGCAACGGCTGCATCCGCCGCACGGTGAGCCACACCGCGTCGTCGTGCTCGATGTGGCCGAGGTAGTCGAGCGTCGCGCCGAGGAAGCGCTCGGCGACGCCGACCATCGCGGGGCCGAGCTCGAGGTCGCTGCGCAGGCGCGTCTGGCCGACGACGAGGCGCGGCGTCACGCGGCCCATCTCCTCGAGCGCGACGGCGGCGACGGCCTCGTCGTACTTCTTCATCTCGGCGACGATCTCGGGCGGCGTCGCGAGCGGCGGCAGGCTCGAGATGACGCGCTCGACGAGCCGGATCTTGAAGC
Organism: Byssovorax sp.; assembly: GCA_036500365.1. Taxonomy (GTDB): domain Bacteria; phylum Myxococcota_A; class Polyangia; order Polyangiales; family Polyangiaceae; genus DASYCF01. The sequence continues at coordinate 381 of DASYCF010001421.1, read as the reverse complement.
GCTCCTTCATGAGCGCGCGCCGGAGGAGCCGAAGGTAGAGCGAGCGGCAGAAGCGATACGTCGTCTCGATCGCGAGCGGCTCGGGCGCGGTCACGCAGATCGACACGTCCGCCGACTGGAACAGATCGAGCGTCGACGGCGTCGTCGACGCGCCGAGGTTCAAGATGATATAGTCCGCCTCGATCGACGCGAGGTGGCGCATCGCGTGCGCGCCGCGGCTCGGCCGCACGGGCGTCGCCGTGATCGGATCGTACGCGGTCGGCAGGATGCGCAGGCCCGGCACCGTGGTCGACACGAGCTCGGCGCCGCGCTCGAGCACCTCGGCGCTGGCGAGCGGCGGCGCCTGCAGGCCGAGGACCGCGTGCAGGTTCGAGCCGAACG
>DASYCF010001420.1:0-2696 GCA_036500365.1 Byssovorax sp. | reverse complement strand
AGCACGGCGCGCGCGCGCTCCTCGCGGGTCGCGGCGCGCAGCCACTCCTTAACGACGCGGCCGTCGCGCGAGAGCGTCACGGCGACGTGCGGCTGACCGAGCGCGGCGGCCCCGACGACCTCGGTCACGTGCGCGGACTCGGTGGCGATCGCGCGCAGGAACTTGCGGCGCGCGGGCACGTTGAAGAACAGCTCGGCGACCTCGATGCTCGTGCCGATCGGCGCGCCGCACGGGCCGACGCTCGCCGCTCCGCCGCCGTCGACGCGCACCTCGACGCCGGCCTCGGCGGACTTCGTGCGCGTGCGCAGCGTGAACCGGCTCACGCTCGCGATGCTCGGCAGCGCCTCGCCGCGGAAGCCGAAGCTCGAGATCGCGTGGAGATCCTCGAGCCGCGCGATCTTGCTCGTCGCGTGGCGGCGCACGGCGAGCGTCGCGTCGTCCTCGGTCATGCCGTGGCCGTCGTCGACGACGCGCACCAGGCCGACGCCGCCGCGCTCGACCTCGACGCGGATCCGCTTGGCGCCAGCGTCGAGCGCGTTCTCGAGGAGCTCCTTCACGACGCTCGACGGGCGCTCGACGACCTCGCCGGCGGCGATCTGGTTGGCGAGGTCGTCGGGGAGGACGCGGACCGGCCCGCTCACGGCTCGTCTTCGGCCCGCTCCGCGGCGCGCGCGACCACGTCGAAGAACGCCTTCGTGCGCGACCGCGTGAGCGCGAGCGCGCCGAGGCCGAGCGCGCCGAGGTGAATCCCGAGGCGCGCGCGATCGAGCCCCCACAAGAACTCGCGGCTCGCGAAGATCGCGTAGTCGTTCGGCTTGGGCAGGGCCTCGGCCGTGCGGGCGAACGTCTCGACCCAGGCGGCGCGGATCCCCGGCGTGAGCGCGTACTCCGCGACGAGGTAGAGGGCGTTCACGGCGATCGCCTGCACGGCGAGCGACCGCGCGCCCTTGCGCCCGCTCATCGCGAAGCCGCTCGCGACGACGAGCAGGCCCGAGAGCAGCGCCTCGGCGACGGCGAGCGGGAACGTCGTGTCGCGCGCGTCGGCGATGGCCTGGAGCTGCGGGATCGCGCTCGGTCGAGGCGGCGCGCCGTCCTCGGTCGCCTCGTCCTCGGCCGTGGGCACGACGCCGTGGTGCAGGAAGGCTGCGACGCGCAGGCCGTCGGTCAAGCCCTGCACGCCGATGAACCACGTGACCACCATCGCGGCGACGAGGTACCAGGGCCGGAGCCGCTTTTTTCGGCCCGGCGGAGCGCTCGACTGCGAGGTCACGGACGGGCCACCGGTGCGAAAGACGACATCGAGCAAGGGACCCTAGCACGTGTCCCCGCGGGCTTCGGCTCCTCGCCGTCGCGTTTCGGCCGCGCCCGCGAGGCCACCAGCGCGACGAGCCGAGCCGCCGCGGTGGCGTCCGCGCGCCAACGTGTATTAGATGGACCCGCGTGGCGACCAAGAAGAGCGCGAAGAAGGCCAAGCCCAAGGCGGACGAGGCGCCGTCGGCTGACGCGGCCGTCGCCGTCGCCCCCGCGCCGAAGAGGCGCGCCGCGAAGAAGGCTGCCGCGAAGCCCAAGCCCGCGAAGGCCGCCAAGAAGGGCCGCGCCCGCGCCTCGCACGGCGACGACGGCGAGCCCGACGAGGACCGCGACGAAGACGCCGAAGGCGACGCCGACGGCGAGTCCGACGGCGACGAAGAGAACGAGGAGCACGAAGAGCAGGGCCACGACGAGTCGGACGACGAGCACGTTGTCGAGGTCGTGGGCGAGATCGTCGACGACGACGCGGGGGCCGCCGACCTCCCGAAGAGCGTCGCCGTGAAGAGCAACGAGGCCGCGCTCTCGCGCACCGACCCGCTCCAGGCCTACTACCGCGAGATCCAGCGCCACCCGCTCCTCACGCCCGACGAGGAGAAGCAGCTCACGACCAAGTTCGTGCAGACGCAGGACCCCGTGGTCGCGCGGCGCCTCGTCACGTCGAACCTGCGCCTCGTGGTGAAGCTCGCGTACGAGTATCGCCGCGCCTACAAAAACATCATGGACCTCATCCAGGAGGGCAACATCGGCCTCATGCAGGCGGTGAAGCGCTACGACCCGTACCGCGGCGTGAAGCTCTCGTCATACGCGGCGTACTGGATCCGCGCGTACATCCTGCGGTTCATCTTGAACAACTGGCGCCTCGTGAAGCTCGGCACGACGCAGGCGCAGCGGAAGCTCTTCTTCAACCTCAACAAGGAGAAGCAGAAGCTCACCGCGATGGGCATCGAGCCCACGCACGCCGAGATCGCGAAGCGCCTCTCGGTCGACGAGAAGGACGTCATCGACATGGACCGCCGCCTCTCGAGCGGCGAGGCGTCGCTCGACGCGCCGGTCGGCGACACCGACGGCCGCAGCGTGTCGCGCCTCGAGCTCATGCCCTCGGGCACGAGCGGCCCCGACACGACCGTCGAGGCGCGCGAGATGGGCGAGCTCGTCCACGACCGCCTCGCCAAGTTCCGCGAGACGCTCAAGGGCAAGGACGTCGAGATCTTCGATCGCCGCATGGCCGCCGAGGATCCGCTCACGCTCCAGGAGCTCGGCGACGAGTTCAAGATCTCGCGCGAGCGCGTCCGCCAGCTCGAGGCGCGGCTCATGACGAAGCTCCGCCAGTACCTGAAGGACGAGCTCGGCGACGCGGTCGACGGCGGCTGAGCGCGCTCGCGATG
>DASYCF010001419.1:0-1794 GCA_036500365.1 Byssovorax sp. | reverse complement strand
GCGACCATCGTCTTCGCCGTCGTCTCGAGCGCGTCGATCTCGCCGGCCTCCCGCTGGTATTCCGCGGCGAGCAACGGGCAGAGCACGCCGGGCGTCGCAGCGATGCACGCGCGCAGTGCCTCCTCGGCGCGGGCGCGTTCGCCGCGGTAGATGCGCGCCGCGCTCAGGCTGAAGTGCGCGCGCGCGTCGTGCGGGTCGAGGGCGACGGCGCGCTCGGCCGCGACCTCCCACTCCGCGAACGGTCCGTAGAGCCCGAGGCGGCTCGCGAGCTCCAGCGCGAAGTCTTCGTCCTCAGGGTGCTCTTCCACGAGCTTCCGGACGCGGCGCACGCACGCCGGGTCGTCGCCGCCTGCCGCCTGCGCGCACGGCTGGATGGCCTCGAGCAGCAGGCGCTCGTGCTGGGGCAACGTCCCGCGCAGCTCCGATGCCTTGCCGAAGAGCTCTGCCGTCTCCTTGTCTCCCCACGCGCCCTGTCGCGCTTGGTGCAGGTAGGCGGCCCCGAGGCCGGGGTCGAGCTTCTCTGCCGTCTGGAATCGATCGTAAGCCGCGTTGAACGTGCCGTCGCGCATCGCCTGGAGCGCCGCCTTGTACGCGACGAGCGCTTCGCGCACGTCCGATTTTGGCAACGGGAGGTCGGTGAGCACGACGCTCTTCGGCGTCGAAGGCGAGCTCGAACTCGAGCTCGAGGCGGCGGCCACCGGCGCGCTCCGGCGCTCGTCGTGCAAGGTCGACCAGCCGATGACGAGCGCCACCGCGACGGCGCCCGCAGCAACCGCGCCCGCGAGTCGCACGCGCCTTCGCGGGGGCGGCACATGTGCCGGCGCCGACGGCGCGGTGCCCAACGCTGCCCCCGCGTCGCTCATCGTCGCGAAGCGCTCGTCGACGCGCTTTCGAAGCGCGCGCTCTATCGCGACGACGGCTGGCAGCGGCGCGTCGGTGGCGACGTCCCCGAGCGGCGGCGCTTCTTTGCTCAGGATGCTGGCGATGAGCGAAACCGCGTCGCTCGCCACCCACGGCGTCTTCCCGGCGAAGAGCTCGTAGGCGACCACGCCCCAGGCGAACTGGTCGCTGCGGCCATCGAGCTTGTCGCCGTGGAGCTGCTCGGGCGACATGTACATCGGCGTGCCGATGATGGCGCCGTCGACGGTGAGCGTCGCGAGCGACGCGCCCGCCGCGGCTTCCGTCGCAGCCTCCGGATCGACGGGCTGCGCGGTCCGGCGGGCGATGCCGAAGTCGAGGACCTTCACGTGGCCGTCGCGCTTCACCATGACGTTCTCGGGCTTCACGTCGCGGTGCACGATGCCGTTCTCGTGCGCGGCCTCGAGCGCGCGCGCGATCTCGACGAGCCAGCCGATCTTCTCGTCGACCGTCGAGGGGCGCTGCATGCGGTCGCGCAGCGTCTCGCCGGTGACGAGCTCCATCGCGAGGAACGGTGCGCCCTCGTGCTCGCCGACGTCGTAGACGGCGACCACGTTGGCGTGCTCGAGCGACGCCGCCGCGCGCGCCTCGCGGACGAGCCTCGCTTTGGCCTCTTCGGCCTTGGAGCCCTCAAGGCCTTCACCGAACGTGACGACCTTGAGCGCGACTCGCCGGCCGAGGGCCGTGTCTTCGGCCGCGTACACGGCGCCCATCCCGCCGCGGCCCAGCAACGACTCGACGCGATAACGCCCCACGCGCGCGCCGGGCAGAAGCGGCTCAGATGACGGCTTCATGCGAGCATCGGCCGCAGCATAGTCGGAGCGCGCGGCCGTCGCAGCGCGAACCCGCGGCGGCCGAATCGAGCTGCGAAGGGCC
>DASYCF010001418.1:0-4072 GCA_036500365.1 Byssovorax sp. | reverse complement strand
CTCGCCGCGGTCGACGAAGGCGCCGTCGCCGTGCACCTCTCCGGGCTCGCGACGGCCGACGACGTGGCGCGCGTCGCGGCGGGCCGCGCGTCGGCCGCGCTGATCGGCGAGGCGCTGATGCGCGCGGACGATCCGGCGCCGCTGCTCGCGAGCTTCGTCGCCGCGGCCGGAGGGTAGCGCGGTACGCTCGCCCTCCCACCGAGGAGAAGCCGCATGCACCCGCTCACGCTCCGCGCGCTCCGCGCCGCCGCTCGTCGTCCGTTGGTCGCGCTCGCGCTCGTCGTTGCCCTGCCCGCCGCCGTCTCGTTCGTGGCCAGCGCGCGGCACGGCTCGGCTCCCGCGCCGGTCGACGCCGCCGCGAACGAGCGGCAAATCCTCGGCCGGGTCTGGTTCGACAAGTATCCGGAGAAGTCGACCGACGTCGTCGAGATCTGGATCTGGCTCGGCGGCGGGATCGGCGTCCACGAGCGCGGCTCCAGCTGGCGGCTCTGGAGCGACCTCTTCGAGTTCGAGCGGCAAGGCGACAAGCTCACGATGAGCGCGCTCCAGGACAAGAAGGAGACGGTGCGGAGGTTCACCGTCGCGAAGTGCGACGACGCGCCCGCGCCGTTCGACCTCTGCCTCACGCTCGACGAGAAGCTCGGCGGGCAGAAGCGCTACTACGGCTTCTCCTACGACGACGACATGGACGCGCACGTGCCGTGGGCGCGCTCGGTCAAGAAGGCGGCCGAGGCGCGCGCCGCCGGACCGCGCTGAGCGTCACTTCACGAACTTCAGCGCGAAGCGGTCGCTCGTGCCGCGCTTGTCGGCGGCAGCGCTGGGCGCGTCGTTCCAGTCGCGCGCGTCGGCCGGGTTCTTGAGGAAGTCGCTCTCGGCGGCGAGCTTGAAGCCGGCGGCCTCGACCTCGGCGCGGACGACCTTCTCCTCGATGCGATGCAGCGTCTTCGCCTCGGTCGTGCCGGTGCCCGCGCGCCCCGAGTGGTCGATGATCGCGTAGACACCGCCGGGCTTGAGCGCCTTGTAGATCGCCGCGTTCATCTTCGCGCGGTCGGTCCCGAGCCACACGCTGTCGTGATAAAAAAGCACGAGGAACACCGCGTCGAGGTTCGTCGCGTCGGCGGGCAGCGGATCGTCGAGCTCGCGGTCGACGCGCCTCACGTTCTTCATCACGGGCTTCGTGAGGCGCTCGCTCCACGGCTTCTCGGCGTATTTGTCGACGATGAACTTGCTGTTCTGGCTGTAGACGACGCCTGCTGGTCCGACGGCGCGCGCGAGGAGCTCGGTGGTGTAGCCGCCGCCCGCCATCAGGTCGGCCACGCGCATCCCCGGCGCGACGCCGAAGAGCTGGAGCATCTCGGCGGGCCTTCGACCCTTGTCGAGCGCGCGATCGGCGTCGGTGCGATCGGGCGCCGCGACGACGGCAGCAGCGTCGAGCGCGGGCGCCTTCGACGCAGCGGGTGGCTCGGGCGCGGCGGGCTCGACGGGCGGCGCGGAGGAGCACGCGAGGAGGACGGCGGACAGCGCGAGGACGGCGGCGGAGCGCATGGCGCGCTTCTACCGCAGGCGCGCCTGAACTTCTCGCGAAGACCGTTTCGACTGGGCGCCGCGCGGCGCGCTCGGTACACATCGGCGATGCGCTCGCCTCGTCGCGGCCGCGCGCGCGCCGCGCTCGGAGCGGGCGCGCTCGCGGCGGCGCTGTCGCTCTCCGGCGTCGCGCGCGCGAGCGGGCCGACCGTGACGTGGAACCCGACGTGGCCGCGGTTTCAACTCGTGGAGGGCGTCGACGTCGCGACGCTCGCCGTCGTGACCGGCTACCTCGTCGTCGCGTCGCCCGAGCAGCCAGGGTGGCGCGGGACGAACCGCTTCGACGACGGCGTGCGCCGCGCGCACCGGTCCACCGGACCGACGGGCCGCTACGTCGCTGCGCGCGCGAGCGACGCGATCGTGACGGCGCTCATGCTGAACGCGCTCGCGATCGATCCCGCGGTGGCGCTCGGCCCCGACAAGAGCACCGACGTCGCGCAGCAGATCTTCGCGATCGACGCCGAGTCGCTCGTCATGAGCCTCGCGCTGCAGACGCTCCTGGTCGACGCCGTGGGGCGCGAGCGGCCGTTCGGGCGCCTCTGCGACACGCCGCAGGGTGACCCCGGGCTCTGCGCGGCGAAGGGCCGATACAGGAGCTTCTACTCGGGCCACACGACGATGGCGTTCACGTCCGCCGCGCTCGCCTGCACGACGCACGGCGAGCTCGCGCTCTATCACGGCGCGTGGGACGGCTTCGCGTGCGGCGCGGCGATGACGCTCGCGGCGACGGACGGCGCGCTGCGTATCGTCGCCGATCGCCACTACGCGAGCGACGTGCTGACCGGCGCCGCGATCGGCTTGTTCTCCGGGCTCGCCGTGCCGCGGCTCCTCCACTATCGCGACGAGGGCCCGCCGAGCGCCGCCGTCGCCTCCGCCGCGTCGCCGCTGCGGCGCGCGACGTTCGTGCCGACGTTCGCCAGCACGTTCTGACGAGCGGACGTCAGCGGCGGAGCGGCGCGAGATCATAGACGAGCTCGCTCCTCGCGATGGGGTCGACCTCCGCGAGCGGGGCGTCGAACGACGCGCCGACGATCGCGAGCCGCTCCGGCAGCGCGTCGCCGAACTCCAGCGGCGGCGAGACCGAGATCGCGGCGAGGCGCGAGCCGAACGCCTTCGTGAAGCCGCCGTCGCCGCGGCCGCCGCGCCGGAAGCCGCGCGCCTCGAGGCGGCCGACGAGGACGCCGTAGGGGATGTCGGTCCGCCGGCAGCGCGCGAGCTCGTCGGCGTCGACCTCGAACGTCGCACGGCCGAGCTGCTCGAAGGGCTGCAGGAGCTCGTACTCGGTGAAGCGCGCAGCCCAGAGGGCGCGCACGTCGGCGTCGAGCTCGAGCGGGTGCGGCACGCCGACCCGCGCGTCGTCGGCGAGGACGAACGGGTCGTCCGCGTCGTCGGCGAGCGAGCCGTCTTCGGCGACGCGGAACGTCGCCGCCGCGCGCCCGCGGCCCTCGCCCGTGAACACCGCGAACACGAGGCGGCGCGCGACGAGGCCCGTGAGCGGGTGCGCGACGAGGAGCGTCGCGTGCTCGGCCGGAGACCACCGGCGAGCGCCGATCATCGCCGCCTCGAGCCGCGCGACGAGCGTCTTTCCGACCGTCTCGAGGTCGGAGCGCAGGGCTTTGTAGCGGAGCGCGGCCGCCCTCGCCTTCGCCGCGTCGTCGGTCTTGGCGGCGCGAGGCAGCGCGCGCAGCGGCGCGGCGCCGTCGAAGAGGCGCGGCGCGAGCGTCTCGTCGACGCGCAGGGTGAAGCTCCGCGGACCGAAGTCGAGCGTGGTCTCGCCGCGCGCGTCGAGCTCGAGCGTCGGCACGAGGCGATCGGCGAGCGCGTCGTCGTCGAGCCCGCGCGCGACGGCCGCGGCGGTGAGGGCGGCGGCGGCGAGCTCCTCGATCGATTTCACGCGCGCGGTCCGCGCGAGATCGGCGAGGTGCATGAGCGCGACGTCGGAGCCCATGCGCCCGAGCACCTCGACGCCGGCGATCGCGCGCGACCTGCCCTTCTCGCGCGGCCAGCGGCGCACGCGGCCGGCGAGATCGCGCGCGGCAGCGTCGCCGCCGAGGTGACCGACCGCGCGGAGCGCCCAAGCGCTCGCCGTCGCGGCGCCCGCGGCGAGCCACGCCTCGAGCAGCGCGCGGAGGAACGCGTCGAGCGACGCCGGGTCGAACACGCCCGCGAGCGTGGCGAGGCCCGCGTATGGCGGCGACGCGGGCGAGAGCTGGAGCATCTCGAGCAAGCTCCGCACGGCCACCTCGGGCACGCGGCGCCCGTCCGTGAGCGCGAGCGGCGGGAGCGCCGCGGGGTCGGCGAACGCGGCGAGCTTCGGCGGCGCCTTCGGGCATTCGAACAGCGGATCGAACGCGAGCACGGCGCGCGCCGCGTCGACGACGTCGTCGCCGAACCGCGTAGCGACTTCGAGGATCGACGCCTCGCCGCCTCGCGCAGCGAGCCCGCGCAACGCTACGCCGGCGATCGACTTGTCGCGCGACGCCGGGCC
>DASYCF010001417.1:0-5340 GCA_036500365.1 Byssovorax sp. | reverse complement strand
ACGTCGAGGCGCGCGCGCTGCGGGCGACGGCGCGGAGCTCGCTCGGCGTCCCCGGCGCAGAGCGCGTCGCGGCGACGGAGCTGTCGCGGCTCGTCGACGAGCTCGGCGCGCGCGCCCCGCGATCGATGCTCGAAGACCTCGCGCTCGCCGCGCACGGCGTCGATCCCGAGGCCGAGATCCGCGCGCGCGCCGCGATGAATCGGCTCTCGCCCGGGTACGAGGCGCCCGCGCTCGTGCACGCGTGGGCGAATCGGGGCGGCGCGGCGGCGAGCGGCGCCGCGTTCGCCGAGCTCTACGCGGTCGACGACATCCACGACGTCGAGGCGATCGTCGACGCCGTCGCGCGCACCGGCCGCCCGCTCGAGCTCGCCGAGATCGCGCGCCGCGCCATCGAGCTCGATCCGAACGTCTCGGCGCTGCACCGCCACCGCGCCGAGGCGCTCTTCGCGATCGCCGCGGGCCGCGCCGATCTGCGCGCGGCGGGCGTCGCGGAGCTGACGCGCGCGGGCGCCATGAACAGCGCGCGCTCGGCGAACGAGGAGATCGGCCTCCGCGAGGGCCGCCCGGCCGCTGTCGTGCGCGACGAGCGCTACCTCGCCGAGCCGTCGACGTTCCTCGCGCGCGCCCGCGCCACGCCGGCGATCCCCGGGCAGGTCGAGGCGCGCATCCTCCACTACGAGCGCATCGTCACGCTCCACCCCGAGCGCCGCGTGACCGAGCTCGTCCACTACGCGCGCGAGATCGTCGCCCCGCCGACGGGCGACGCGGATCTCGTCGAGCAGGTCCAGCTGTGGGGCCGCACCTACGACATCGTCCGCGCGCGCGTGCACCGCCGCGACGGCGGCGTGGCGAGCGCCGAAGAGGAGCGCGCCGACGCGAAGGGCGTGCGCATCAAGTGGCCCGATTTGAAGCCCGGCGACGTCGTGGAGGTCGCGGTGCGCGCGCACCGGCCGCAGCAGGGAGGGCGCGGCGACGCGCCGCTCTACGTCGTCGTCCCCCTCGTCTCGCACTCGACGCGGCCGCTCCTCCACGGCGAGGTCGTCGTCGAGTCGCCGCTCGCGTCGCCCCTCGCGATCGAGGTCCTCAACGGCGCGCCCGACGAGACGAAGCGCACGAGCGACGCGAAGCACGTGACGGTGCGATACGTGTGGAACGCGCCGCCGACGTTCGACGACGAGCCGCTCGCGCCCGGGCCGAGCGAGATCTTCCCGACCGTCGTCGCGTCGCGCCAGGCCACGTGGCGGGAGTTCCGCGCCTGGTACGAGTCGGCGACGCAGGGCTTCTCCGAGCCCGACGCGCAGATCCGCGAGCTCGCCGACAAGCTCACGAAGGGCAAGGCGACGCGCGACGAGCGCATCCGCGCGCTCTTCGACTTCGTGTCCGACGACATCCGCTACGTGAACTACCAGTCGGCCGAGGCGTGGCTCCCGAACCGGCCGCAGCAGCTCCTCGCGCGGCGGCAGGGCGACTGCGACGACAAGGCGACGCTGCTCATCACGCTGCTCAAGGCCATCGGCGTCGACGCGACGCTCGCGCTCGTGCAGACGCGCCTGCACCCCGCGCCGTCGCTCCTGACGGCCAAGGGCGCCGTCGCGCCGCTCTTCGATCACGGCATCGCGTACGTGCCCGCGCGCGGCGGCGCGCCCGCGATGTGGCTCGACGCGACGAGCCCCGAGAGCCGCGTCGGCCCGCTTCCCGCGATGGATCTCCGTGCGAGCGCGTTCTTCGTCTCGGAGGGCGAGCCCGTCGTCACGCGCGCGCCCGCCGGCTCACCGTCCGATCACGGCTTCGACTACCGCTGGACGATCGAGCTCGCGACCGACGGCAGCGCGAAGGTCGACGCCGAGAACCTCGCGCGAGGCGGCTCGGCGTACCAGGTGCGCAGCGCGCTGCGCGAGAACACGAACCGCGCGAGCTGGGTCGAGGAGCACATCGCGGGTCAGCAGCTCCCGCAGGTCGCCGTCGAGCCGAAGGTCGAGGTCGACGCCGAGCAGCCGAACGGCGCGGCCCGCGTGAAGTTCCGCGCGAGGTCGGCGGCGTTCGCGCGGCGCGAGCACGGCGATCTCGTCGTCCGGCTCGGCGACCACGCGACGCTCGCCTCGCAGATCGCGAGCGCGCCGACGCGCACGCTGCCGCTCGTCTTGCCGTTCTTCGTCGCCCCGCACGAGGACGTCGAGACGCTGCGCGTCGTCGCGCCCGAGGGCATGGCGCCGGGCGTGCTGCCCGCACATGGCGTCGAGGACGGCGGCGACTTCGGCCGCGCCGCCTTCGACGCGAGGCTCGACCCGAAGGATCCGCGCGTCGTCGTCGTGACCATCGCGCTCGCGCTCGACCTCGACGTGATCCCGGCGGCTCGCTACGCGGCGTATCGGGCGTGGCTCGCGCGGGTCGACGCGCTCCTTCGGAAGGAGATCCGCTTCACGCCGCGGCGCCGCTGACGCCTCCCGCTTGCCGGCGCGGCGCGTACGCCGCATAGCATCCTCATGAGCGACGACGGCAAAGGCGACAAGCCCGCGCGCGACGCGATCGAGGGCATCGGCCTCTTGTTCCGCGCAGGCCGCGGCGCGGCGAAGCGCATCAAGAAGAACCTCGAGGGCACGAACGTCGCCCGCTCGCTCGACGACGCCGGCCGTGAGCTCGCGCGCGCGGTCGACAACGTCGTGGGCCGCATCACGGGCGAGAAGCCCGCGCAGCGCCGCCCGAGCGATCCTCCGCCGCCCGCCGTCGACCCGAAGGACAAGCCCAAGGGGCCGACGCCGAGCGATCCGGGCTTCCGAATCGCGACGCCGAAGGACGACGACCCCTCCTGAGCGGGCCCGAAATCCTGTCGCGGTGCGGCTCGACCGCGCGACCGTCCGCTACACAGGGTTGTCGACCGAGGGCCGACAACTCGCGGGTCGCACGAAGAATATGCGCGTGAATTCCATGCGTTGAAGCAGCCCGTCCGCGGCGCCGCGGGGGGCGACAATTGTCGGGCGACGTGGCGGTCGCGCTGCGGCTTGTCGCAGTTGTCCTCAATTGTAATTGTTGCAACAGCGCAGGGCATCTGGGGCGAAGTCCGCGTTAAATGCGCCGCGAACACCACGTGTGTCGCAAGGAGACCCCTCAATGATCCGTAGCCTCGTTGTTCTCGCCGCCATCTCCGCCCTCACGGTCCTCGCCGGGTGCGGCGACGAAAAGCCCGCGGATGGCAAGGCCTCCGCCGAGCCGGCCAAGTCGGCCGAAGCGGCGCCTCCGCCCGCCGCGACGTCCGCCGCCCCCGCCGCGAGCGCGTCGGCCGCCCCCGCCGAGTCCGCTGCCGCCGCGCCCGAAGGCTCGGGCAAGGCCGAGGCCGGCGAGAAGAAGGGCGAGAAGGGTGAGAAGGGCGAGAAGGGCGAGGAGAAGGGCAAGGAGGGCAAGGAGGGCAAGGAAGAAGGCGGCGAGAAGGTCGTCCACCTGATGCGCGCCCACCTCGAGTTCAACAAGCCCCACGGCGAGTGGGCCGAGTCGAAGAAGGGCCCCTGGGTCCTCTTCCAGCCGAAGGACAAGACCAGCGTCCTCGCGTTCGTCGAGTTCGAGAAGCCGGGTGAGGCTTCGGCCCGCCTCGGCCAGATCGCCGAGAGCCTCGACCTCAAGGACGTGAAGTGGAAGGGCGAGCCGAAGAAGGAGAAGATCGGCCCCGACCACCTCGAGGCGATGCACGCCGAGGGCTCGTGCAAGGTCAACGCGAACAAGCACGACTGCGAGATCGAGTACTACACGGTCGAGGGCGCGGTCCTGATCGCGTACGCGGCCGAGACGGGCGTCAAGGGCGGCTCGGCGCACGAGAAGGTCGCCACGAAGACGGTCGAGACCATGCGCAAGGCGGGTCCCGGTGGCGAGGAGAAGGGCGAGAAGAAGGGCCCCGGCGGCCCGCACGGCAAGCGCCACTGATCTGACTCCGACCCCAGAAACTTCGACGCGGGTGCAGCCTCTGGAGGCCGCGCCCGCGTCGCCTTTTTGTGTCCTGTCGCCGCCGACACCAACGCACGCGACGAGCGAGGCAGAGGCTAGTTCCGGAGAGGACAGCCCGCGTCCGGGTTCTCGTCGTCGCCCTGGATCACGCAGCACGCGGAGTCGCCCTGCCCCGCCGGCACGGGCTTCGCGCAGCCACCCGGCGTGCCGTCACCGCGGAGCCAGTTCGTGAGCTTGCGCTGCTCGGCGCAGGTGAGCGGCTCCGACGTGGGGAACGGCATCGGCGTGAGCGGGAACGGCGGCGTGGGCTGGAGCGCCTTGAGCATCGTCTGAAAGACGCGCTCGTCGGGGTGCGCGGGGATCTCGCCCGCGCCGTAGCCGCTGACCTGAAGCAGGTCGGAGTACGTGAGCTCGGGGAACGGCGCGCCGATCGGCGGGTTTTGGTGGCATTTGTGGCAGCCGCCGGAGTCGAGCGGCTGCCTGTGCATGATCGCCCAGATGTCGCACGGGATGTTGGCGCTCGGGTCCATGCTCGCGACGTCGCAGTCGTCGATCGTGTCGAGCGGCGCGGCGCACCCGCCGCCGCCTGCCCCGCTCGCGCCGCCCGAGCCCGTGCTCGTCGCGGTCGTGCTGAGGTCGCCCGCGTCGGCCGTGCACGGGCCGGAGACGCAGTTCTCCGTCACGTCGGCGTTGCACGCGGCGAAGGCCGCGAGCGGCGCGGCGAGGAGGCCTGCGGCGACGACGAGCCACTTCATGGCCGGGAGCGTAGACGGTTGCATCGCTCCGTGCACGAGTCGCTACGCGCGGCGACGCGCCTCAGCTGCCGCCGACACCCGAACCACCTGCGCCGCCGCCGCCCGCGCCACCGCCGCCGCCGGTGCCCCCGCAGACCGGCGAGGCCACGCCCGCGTTCGCGCAGTTCGCCGGATCGAGGACGGCCTGCGTCGCCCAGTAGAGGTGACAAGCGGTCGTGGCGCCGGACCGCTGGCTGTCGTCGTACGACGCCGGATCGGCGCCGAAATGAGGGCACTGGAGGCCGCAGTCCATGATGCCCGAGAACTCGGCGGGGCAGTGGAAGTGCATCAGGTAACAGTACGCGTCGCACGTGCCGCCGCACGCGGGCTGCCCGGCGGGCCCCGCCGAGCTGCACTTGCTCGGGTTCTGCGCGAGCGCGTCGGCGATGTTCGCGCGGCACGCAGCCGTGTTCGACGCGCCGGGCGTCATCGGCAGCGCGCCGCAGATCTGCTCGCACTCGGGCTCGCTCGCGTACTGCTCGTCGGCGCCGGAGCACGCGCCGGTCACCTCGGCACAGTACTGGGCGCAGTCGATGGTGCCGCTGCCGCCCGAGCCGCCCGCCCCCTGCCCCGTCGAGGTCGTCATCATGTGCGTCGACGAGCTCGTCTGCGT
>DASYCF010001416.1:0-10347 GCA_036500365.1 Byssovorax sp. | reverse complement strand
GAGGTGTTCGCGATCCCGCTCGCGTGCGACGCGCCCTGAACGCCCGCGCCGCTGGCGGCGTCGTGCGCGCCCCGACGTCCGCCGCGGGGCGCGCCCCGATTCGAGCGAAAATCGAGCGGCAGGGCACGTGCGAGGTGTCGTCGCCGTGGACACCCAACCCTGTTTCGTTGCAGCCTCGGACCATGATCCTCGCCCGCTGGCTCGTGCTCGCGCTGACCACGACCCTGCTCGCCTGCTCGTCGGACAAGCCGCCGGAGACGCCGCCCGCGCCGACGGACGCGACGCCGGACTCGGGCGAGGCGAACGTCACCGTGCAGACCGAGCAGAAGACCACGGAGGTGGCGCAGCCGAAGGTGACGATGACGGGCGCGCCCGTGGCGCCCGGCGGCGGGACGAACGATTACACGGTGACGGAGCACGACTGCGACGAGCTCGGCAAGGCGTACGGAGCGGTGACGCGTACGGATCTCGAGTCGCAGCTGCCTGCGAAGCTCACCGACAAGCAGCGCGCGTCGACGGGTCGAAGCATCGACAAGGCGGCGGCGAAGATGGAGCGGCAGGCGGGCGACCAGTGCCGGGCGTCGCTCTTGAACAACGTCTTCGATCAAGCGGCGCTCCAGTGCGCGATGGCCGCGAAGACGGCCAAGGCGTACGACACCTGCCTCAACGGCTCGTCGCCCGCGCCGAAGAAGTGAGCGACCCGCCGCGGCCGCGCGAGGACGAGGACGCGCTCGTCCGTCAAGGGCTCGCGGTGCTGGAGGTCGTGGCGCGGCGCGTGGAGCGTCGCCTCGGGGGGCTCGTGCAGGTCGACGATTTGCTCGCCGCGGGACGCGTCGCGGTGCTCCAGGTGGTGCGCGCGTGGGATCCGTCGCGCGCGCGCTTCGCGCCGTACTGCGCCCTGCGCCTGCAGTGGGCCCTCCTCGACATGGCGCGGCGCGAGACGCACGGCCGCGTGGTCGGCCGGGCGCGCGCGATCGCCGCGTCCGAGCGCTTCGCCGAGGGCGCCGCGGCGGACGCTGCCGAGCGCGGGCAGGTCGCGCTCGACGAGGACCCCGAGGCGCGCCTGACCGCGCTCCTCAGCGGGCACGCCGCCGCCCTCGCGCTCCCGCTGCTCGTCGCCGGCGCGTCCGACGACAAGCCCGACGAGGGACCCACGCCCGAAGACCGCTACCGCGTCGCCGAGTTCGCCGAGCGCATCCGCGCCGTCGTCGGCCAGCTCCCTGCCCGCGAGCGCACCCTGGTCGAGCGCCACTACTGGCGCGACGAGCCGCTCGAGCACATCGCGAAGGACCTCGGCGTGAGCAAGAGCTGGGCGAGCCGCCTCCACGCGCAGGCCATCGAGAAGCTCGCCCGCGAGATCGCGAAGCTCTAGCACCTCCGGCCGGAAGCACTCGGTCGCGCCCAGCGGTCGACGGCACGGTGGAGCCGGAGGTCACCGCGCCGGCGCTCGTGCCGGCGGCGGTACACGCGGCCGGTGGGGTGCCCGTGGGGTGCCCTCCGGGGGCGGAGGTCTGTGGACAGTGGCGCGCGGTGGACGCGTGTGAGGTCTCGGGAGGCGGACGAGTCGTCGTGCGCGTTGCCCACCGGCGCTGGACAACGCGCGGTGACCTCGATCCCAGCTCATCCGCGCTCACGTTCGACGGCTGGGCCGACGCGTCGCCGCGAGCCGGACCGTGGGACGGGACGGTGACGGAGGCTCGCACGTGGCTGCTCTCGGCGGGCTGGCGAGGCTACGGGCGCATTCGTCGCGCGGAGGTCCCCGGCGCCGCTTGAACACGCGGCGCCCGGACTCACCACGCCGGCCGCGCTCCCGATCACGACCGTCGTCGGCTTCAAGTGTCGTCCTTGACGCCCCAGGGCACCGCGCGACGATAAGGAAAGTCGAGCGCCGCCCCCCGCACCGCCTCCGCTCGCCCGCCCCATGCTCGAGCAGACGACCGTCCTCGCCCTGGCCGCGTCTGCGGACGCCGGGCACCTCTACGGCGCCGATCCGCTGCTCGCGCGGCTCGATCCCATCGCGTCGGCGCTCGTGCGGCGACGCATGAAGCGGCACGTCGCGCGGGCGCGGTCGGTCACGGCGTCGACGGACATGCAGCACACGCTGCGGCTCGCGGCGCTCTTCGCGCGCGGGCGCGAGCCGGAGGCGGCTTACGACGACGTCGCGGCCGTCGCCGCGGAGCTCGCGTCGGCGCGCTCCTCCTCGCGTCCCGTGCTTCGCGGACCATGGCTCATGGCGTCGCTCGCGCTCGCGCTCGCGGCCTCGATTTCGCTCGGCTTCTGGGTGCGCGCGCATCGGCGCACGTTCGATCCGCTCGCGCTGCCCGGCGGCGTCGCGCTCGGGCGCTCGCTCCCGGGCTACCTGATCACGGTCGACGCGGCGGCGCGCTCGGGGCATCTCGCCGATCCGGCGATCGAGGTGCGGCGCAAGGCCATCCTCGACGACCCGAGCACGCGCGCCCTCGGGCCAAAGGGCGTCGAGCGCGCCGACGCGATGATGAAGGCCATCGTCGAGGTCGCCGGCGCCGCGCCCGGGCCGCCGATCGAGGCCGCCGCGCGGCATTTCACGGTGGCGGCCACGTCGCTCAACGAGGCCCTCGCCGAGGCGCACCTGCCGTTCTTCGTCGACGTCGACGTGGTCACCTCGCAGGCGCGCGCCGAGCCGTGGCTCTACGCGTTCTACGTGCAGCGCGACGAGGTCGTGAAGGCCGGCGGCAAAGACGAGCGGGTCGTGCACCTCCTTCGCCTCGACCAGCTCAACCTGCGGCAGAGCTTCCTCGGATACACGCGCTCGACCACGGGCGCTGCCATCGTGCTGCTCGATCACGTCGAGACCGATCTCGTCGTCTACGTCCTGCCCGGGCTGCCGCCCGGCGAGCGCACCGATCTGCTCGACGAGCCGAGCCGCGACGACTCCGCCGCGTGGCAGCGCGACCTCGGCGAGCGGGCGTCGTCGATCGTGCGCGAGCACTTCGCGCGCCTCCACGACGCCGACATCGACGAGGTGGGCAAGCTCCTCGCGCGCCGCCGCGCCCTCGTCGAGAGCTGGAAGAAGAACGTCGCGGGTCTCGGCCTCGAGCTCCGCATCCCGCAGCGGCTCGTCCCCGAGGCCGACTACCACGAGCAGCTCGCCCTCCGCGTGCCGAGCGCCGAGCTCCTCGAGTGGGACGACATCCACGACCGCCTGCTCGAGCCGGGGCCGTCGCGCGCGTTCCTCCGCGCGCGCGCCGACGAGGTCGCGTCGATCGAGCGGCACGAGCTCGAGCACCGCATCGACTACGGGCGCGGGCTCGTGCCGGTGCCTCCCGAGCTCGCCGAGCTGCTCGGCGTCACGAACCCGCTCGACGTCCCGCCGGGCAGCCTCGCCGGGCGCGTGCGCGACGAGTACTCCGCTTACCTCGCCGAGCTCGCGAGCACGCCGTCGCCCGCGCTCGAGCTCATGCTCCTCTCGCGCTTCGTCTTCGACGCCGCGCAGGGCGGGACGTACACGGTCACGTCGTACGCGGTGCTCGCCGCGCTCGCGCGGGAGCTCGGCGCGCCCGAGCCACGGAGCCGCGCCGACCGCGCGCAGCTCGCGAAGATCTTCATCGCGATCACCGATCACCCCGGCCTCGAAATCCAGGCCGCGGCGCGCCGTGTGTGGGAGCGCGCCTACGGCTCGCCGCTGCCCGAGACGTCCCCGGTGCGCGCCCAGGATCACGACGCGTGGCGACGCTGACGCGCGCGTCGCAAACGCCTCCAACCGGCGCGAGCCGTGTGTTAGACGGCGCGCATGAAGCTCGAAGACACGAAGTTCATCGTCACCGGCGCCGCGCAGGGGCTCGGCAAGCACTACGCCTACCGCCTCGCCGAGGCGGGGGGCAGCGTCGCCGCGGGCGACGTCAACGAGGAGGGCCTCGCCGCGCTCGCGGCCGAGGCGAAGGGCCTCAAGGGCAAGCTCGTCACGCGCCGCCTCGACGTCAGCGACGACGCCGACATCGCGAGCTTCGTCTCGTTCGCGAAGGAGAGCCTCGGCGGCCTCAACGGCCTCGTGAACAACGCGGGCATCCTCCGCGACGGCCTGCTCGTGAAGAAGGACCGCACCACGGGCGCCGTCACCAAGCTCTCGAAGGCGCAGTGGCAGGCCGTCATCGACGTGAACCTCACCGGCGCGACGCTCGTCGCGCGCGACGTGGTCGCGACGATGGTCGAGACCGGCACGAAGGGCGTCATCGTCAACATCAGCTCGATCGCGCGCCACGGAAACCGCGGCCAGTCGAACTACTCGGCCGCGAAGGCCGCGCTCGCGACGAACACGAAGACGTGGGCCCTCGAGTTCGCGTCGTTCGGCATCCGCGTCGGCGCCGTCGCCCCCGGCATGGTCGAGACGCCGATGACCGCCGGCATGCCCCAGAAGGCGCGCGACGCGCTCGTCGCGCTGATCCCCGTCGGCCGCATCGGCGTCCCCGAGGACATCTGGACCGCCGTGAAGTTCGTCATCGAGTGCGACTACTTCAACGGCCGCTGCATCGACGTCGACGGCGGCCTCGCGATGTGACGGCGCCGCGCCGAGGCGGATCGTCGCTCGATCCGCCCCGGCGTCGCTCAATTCAGGGCGTCGTCGCCATCGTCTGAGCCGTCACGCTGAGAAACGCGGTCGACAACGCCGGGAAGGTGCCGGTCGGCGTGGAGACGGCGGTCGCGTAATCGGGCCAGATCGACGCCTTGAAGTACCCGAGCGACGCGATGTCGATCATCGCGGACGCGTCGGGTGCGAACGAGGCGAGGGCCGCCGGCACCTCCGGCATTTGCACGGACAGACCGTACGCAGGCGCCATCTCCGTGGTCCAGGCGTGCGACGACGTGCCGCTCGTCCAGTCGACCTCGCCGAAGCCGATGCTCCCGAGATCGCCCGGGCTCGCGTCCCACCGCATCGTCGGTCGGCTGACGTCGCTCACGTCGAGCGGCTCCATGCTGACGAGCGGCACCGTCGACGGATCGAGCGTGAACGCGGTCGGCGTCGAGGCGACCTGGTTCCACTCCGTGACCGACTTCGCCGAGCCGCTGTCGACCTCGATCCAGTCGAGCGCGGTGTACTGGCCCCCCCCGATCGAAGGCACGAGATCGGTCGCGGAGAGCGACGGCGGCTGCGGCAGCCCCCACTCGGCGCCCGCCTGCAAGATGGGCAGCGCGGTGTTCGCGAGCAGCGGGGTGACGATGGTGTTCGCGTACGACGTACCGGCCCTGATGGGCGAAATCGCCGAGCTCACGGCGTCGAAGTTCGTGTTGTTCACGGCCACCTGAATCGCGGTCATCGCGCCGTTGAGCGGCGTCGGCGTCGAGTGCCCCCACGCCTTGGGCGTGGTGCCGGCGTAGGCGATCACCACGATGTCGGTCGTCGACAGCGGGAACGTGCCGGGCACGCACGTCGTGTCGATGACGAGCGGCGTCGTCGGCCCCGTCACGGTGGTGCACATGTCGCCGACGCTGACGCTCGTGATGCCCGCCGGGAGGTTCGTCGCGGTGACCTGGAGCCTGCTCCCGGGCGCGAGCTTCATCTGCGTGGGCTGGTCGAGCTTGTACGGTCGCAGCGTCACGCCGGGCGGCGGGTCGAAGACCGTCCACACCTCGAAGCGCAGGGTCTCGTTCGTGAACGCGCTGACGGAGCCGTGCGCGGGCACGTCGAGCGTCGCCATGCCGGTCGCGTCCGTCGTCGCCTGCGCGAACACGGCGCCCGATGCGTCGTTCGAGACGACCGGCACGCCGGCGGTGATCGAGCCGTCCCTGTTCTTCACCTCGACCGTGAACGACGTCGGGGGCGCGCCGCCGCCTCCGCCTGCGCCGCCGCCGCCCGCCGCTTCGCCGCCCCCTGCGCTGGTGCCGACGTCGGTCGACGAGCCCGAGTGCGAGGACGACGTGTGCGTCGTCGACGTGTGCGTCGAGCTCGACGTCGTGGTGGTGGTCGTCGCGTCGCCGCCCGATCCGCCTGTGCCCGCCGTCGTGTCGCCGCCGTCGGAAGGCGTCGATGATCCGCACGCCGCGAGCCCGGCGGCGAGGGCCGCCGCGCAAATCACGTGAAGCCGCATGTCTCATCCTCGGGGGCGCGCGCCCACGCCGCGCGGCGGCGCGACGCGCCGTGCGTCCGCCGCCGCGTCGTCGCACCGAGCCCCGGCTCGGCGACGCCCGCGCCTCCGAGGTCTCTGTCGACCCGAGCGTCGTCCTCGTTGCGTGAAATCGTGCGAGCCGCGAGCAGCCCGCGCCGACACGCTTGACCTGTCGAACTTGAAAGCTATATTCAACATCACCTTCTGGCGCTCGCCTCCGAGCGCAGGCCACGCACCTCCTCATGTACGTCTGCCTCTGCCGCGGGGTCACCGAGCGGGACATCCTCCGAGCCATCGACGCGGGCGCTTGCTCGACGTCGGAGGTCATGCGCTGCACGCGCGCAGGCACGTGCTGCGGCACCTGCGTGCCCACCGTCGCCGCCATGGTGGACGAGAGCGCGACCGACGCCTCGGCGCCGCGATCGTCGCGCCGCCTCTGCGAGTTCGCGGACGAGCCCGCGCTCGCCACGGGCTGATCGTCCGCCCGACCCGGGGCACTGTTCCCCGTCGATGACCCGATTCGGAACACGCGCGCCCGATACGGCTTGGGGTCGCGGCCGATGCGGCGTAAAACGCGGCCCATGAAGGGCGCGAAAGAGGTCATCGACCTCCTCAACGAGGTGCTCGCCGGGGAGCTCGTGGCGATCAACCAGTACTTCCTGCACGCGAAGATGTGCGCGAACTGGGGCTACCTCGCGATCGCGAAGCACACGCGCGACGAGTCGATCGACGAGATGCGCCACGCCGAGCAGCTGGTCGACCGCATCTTGTTCCTCGACGGGCTCCCGAACCTCCAGCGGCTCGACAAGCTCCACGTCGGCCAGACCGTCCCCGAGCAGTTCGCGTCCGATCTCGCGCTCGAGTACGCCGCGGTGAAGCGACTGAACGACGGCATCGTGCTCTGCCGCAGCAAGGGCGACATCGCGAGCGAGGCGCTGTTGACCAAGATCCTCGTGTCGGAGGAGGAGCACGTCGACTGGCTCGAGACGCAGGCCCGACTCGTGCAACACCTCGGCGAGCAGAACTACCTGGCCGAGCAGCTCCGCGAATAGCGGAGCCTCTGCTCCGTCGAAGGCTCGGGGCCACGCCACCGGCGAGGACCCGTGCCCATTACGCCCAGCGGCAGTTGACCTAGGGGGGCGCGCGCCATGCCGAAGATCCTCGTCGTCGACGACCAGCGAAACATGCGCACGACCCTCGCGATGATGCTGCGAGGCGCCGGCTACGAGGTCGACGAGGCGGCCGACGGCCAGGTCGGCGCCGACATGGGCTCGAAGGGCGCGTACGACGTCGTGCTGACCGACCTCCGCATGGGCGGCTCCGACGGCATCAGCGTGCTGCGCGCCGTGAAGGAGACGCACGCGATGACCGAGGTCATCGTGATGACGGCCTACGGCACGATCGAGAGCGCGGTCGAGGCCATGCGCCTCGGCGCGTTCGACTACATCCAGAAGCCCTTCACGGAGCAGGAGCTCCTCATGAAGGTCGAGCGCGCGAACCACAACCGCCGCATGAGCGGCGAGATGCAGCTGCTCGCGAGCGAGTTCAAGGAGCGCTACAAATTCGAGAACATCGTCGGCCGATCGCAGGCCGTGCGCGAGGTGCTCGGCCGCATCGTGCGCGTCGCCCCGACCGACGCGACCGTCCTCATCACGGGCGAGAGCGGCACCGGAAAAGAGCTCGTCGCGAAGGCGATCCACGCGAACAGCCGCCGCGGCACGCGCCCGTTCGTGCCCGTCAACTGCGCCGCGATCAGCGAGACGCTCCTCGAGAGCGAGCTCTTCGGCCACGCGCGCGGCTCGTTCACCGGCGCGGTGAGCGCGCGCAAGGGCCTCTTCGAAGAGGCGGACGGCGGCACCTTCTTCTTCGACGAGATCGCCGAGACCCCGCTCACGTTCCAGGCGAAGCTCCTCCGCGCCATCCAGGAGAACGAGATCCGCCGCGTCGGCGAGAACAAGCCGATCCACGTCGACGTGCGCATCATCGCGGCGACGAACCAAGAGCTCCTGTCCGCCGTGGCGGAGAGGCGCTTTCGACAGGACCTCTACTATCGCCTGAACGTCGCGCGGTTCGTGCTCCCGCCGCTGCGCGATCGGCGCGAGGACATCCCCGTCCTCATGGATTTCTTCCTCGACAAGTACAACCGCAAGATGGCGACGAAGACGCGCTTCGGCGACGGCGTCGTCGATCAGATCTCGCTCTACGATTTTCCCGGCAACATCCGCGAGCTCGAGAACATGGTCGAGCAGGCCGTCGCGCTGTCGGGCGGCGGGATCATCACGCTCGACGACGTGACGCCGATCACGATCCAGTCGAAGCCGCCGGGCGCCGGCGGTCGCACGCTCGCCGACGTGGTCGACGGCGCCGAGCGCCAGGCGATCGAGGCCGCGCTGCGCGAGTCGGACGGCAGCCGCGAGAAGGCCGCAGACGCGCTCGGCATCAGCGCGACGACGCTCTGGCGGAAGATGACGCGCCTCGCGATCACGTACCCTGCGTGACGTCGGTCGCCGGCGCGGCCGCGCGCGGAACGTCGTCACGGTTTCCCGCGGCCGCGCGAGTTGCCGTGATCGCGCGCGTTTCAACTTTGCAAACCGAGGGTCGACCGCGTTGCCGCGGTGCAACGGCGACGGTCGCGCGTCGTTTGCGCGAAAGTCAGTGGTCGCCCGATACCATTCGCCTTCTTCACGTGGCAACGACGCAGTCGAACTTGGTCCGTCGATTGCACTACTCCAGGCGCCGCTCGGGTCGCGCGGCACGGACTGGGGGAGCCATGACTCGCATCCTCGTTGTCGACGACGAACAAAATCAGCTTCAAACGCTCGCGATCGGCCTCCGATCGAACGGCTTCGAGGTCGCGGTCGCGTCCACCGCGTCCGAGGCGCTCGACATCCTGGCGCGAGAATCGGCGGACATCGCGCTCATCGATCTGATGATGCCCGAGCTCAACGGGCTCGAGCTCGCGCGCCAAATTCGCACGCAAAACCCTCGCGTGCGCGTCGTGTTGTCGAGCGCGTATCACCTCTCCGCGCGGCAGGTCGAGCGCGCCGACTGCGGCGCCGTCGGCTTCGTGCCGAAGCCCTTTGCGCTGCACGAGCTCTGCGCGTTCCTGCGATCGAAGGCGCCCGTGACGCCGGCGCCGAGCTGCTGAGCGCCGCGGGTCGGCTGCGCGCGGCCCTGGCCGCTGTTTCGGGCTAAGGTGCCGCCGCGTGCGCCGCGAGCTCCTTCGCTACGACCTCCCGCCGGAGCTCATCGCCCAGCGTCCGCCCGACGCGCGCGACGGCGGGCGCCTGCTGGTCGTCGGCGCCGCGTCGCTCGAGCACCGCGCCGTGCGCGACCTCGACGACCTGATCGCGCCCGGGTCGCTGCTCGTCGTCAACGACACGCGCGTCGTGCCCGCGCGCCTCTTCGGCAAGAAGGTCGGCACGGGGGGGCGCGTGGAGCTCTTCCTCGTGTCGACGCCCGACGCGGCGGGCCGCGCTCGCGCGATGGGCCGCGCGTCGAAGCCGCTGCGCCCCGGCGCCGAGATCGCGATCGACGGCGGCGAGCTCACGGCGACCATCGAGCGGCGCGACGGTGACACCGCGCTCGTCGAGATCACGCTGCGGGCGAGCGCGGGCGACGTCGCCGCCGCCGTCGAGCGCGCGGGCCACGTGCCGCTCCCGCCCTACGTCGATCGCGAGGACGACGCGCTCGATCGCGAGCGCTACCAGACCGTGTTCGCGCGCGCGCCCGGCGCCGTCGCCGCGCCCACCGCGGGGCTGCACCTCTCGAGCGAGCTCCTCGAGCGGCTCCGCGTGCGCGGCGTCGCCGTCGCGTCGATCACGCTGCACGTCGGCCTCGGCACGTTCCAGCCCGTCACGGCCGACGACCTCGACGATCACGCGATGCACGCCGAGTGGTTCGAGGTCACGGCCGAGGCGGCGCGCGCCATCGACGACGCGCGATCGCGCCGCGCGCGCGTGGTCGCCGTGGGCACGACCGTCGTGCGTGCGCTCGAGAGCGCCGCCGACGTGGATCGAGCCGGCGCCGTGCGCGCGTCGAGCGGCGAGACGCGGATGCTGATCCAGCCCGGCCACCGCTTCCGCGTCGTCGACGAGCTGCTCACGAACTTCCACCTGCCCGAGTCGACGCTGCTCGCGCTCGTGTCGGCCTTCGCGGGGCGTGAGCGCGTGCTCGCCGCGTACCGCGCCGCGGTCGAGGCTCGCTACCGCTTCTTCTCGTACGGCGACGCGATGCTCCTCCGCGCGCGCGTCGAGCCCGAGGCGAC
>DASYCF010001415.1:0-2990 GCA_036500365.1 Byssovorax sp. | reverse complement strand
TTGCGCAGGTCGGGCAGCACGCGCGCGCCGCCGCTCGTCCCGCCGGTCACGCACGCGATCGCCGCGACCTTGCCCATGAACGGCTGCGCCGGCGGGCGCGACGCCCAGTCGATCGCGTTCTTGAGCGGCCCGGGGATCGACGCGTTGTACTCGGGGCACGCGACGAAGAGCGCGGGCGACGCGGCGAGCCGCGCGCGGAGCTCGACGACGCCGGGCGGCAGGCCCTGCGCCTCGACGTCGCCGTCGTAGAGCGGCAAATCGAGCGGTTTCAGGTCGATGACGTCGACCGCGGCGGCCCCGTGCTTCGTCGCGAGGCGTGAGGCGAGCGCGGCCAAGCGACGGTTGAGCGAGCCCGCGCGGTGCGAGCCCGCGAGCGTGGCGACGCGCACGCCCGTCGTCAGAAGCTGCCCGAGAGCTGGAGACCGCGCTGCTGCGGGCCCACCGCGGGCTCGACCGAGAGCCCCCCGACGCCGAGGCCGTGATCCTTCGCCGCGCCGCCGGCCGCGCGCTGGTTTCCGAGGAGCTGCCACGCGAGCCCGGCGCCGACGGCCGCGACGCCCACGCCCGCGAGGACGAAGCCGACGCCGACCTCGGTGCGGCCGCCGTTGCCCTGCGACGTCACGTCGGACGTGCAGTTGGTTCGCGTGGGGCACGACGCCTCGGCGCTCGAGATCCCGGAGAAGCCGACCGGCAGCAGGATCGCGCCGACCAGCAGCGCGGCGCCGCCGCCACCGACGACGATCCACGGCGCGACGCCATAGGGCCGCTCGCCAGACGGCGGCGGCGGAGGCGGAGGCGCCGCGGTGCTCGTCGGCGGCGGAGGAGGCGGAGGCGGCGCGGTCGTCGTCGGCGGGGGCGGCGGCTGCGGCGCGAGCGACGCCTTGAGCTTCGTGATCTTCTCGCCGATCGTCGTGTTCGTGCCGCCGGTGCGCGCCTGGTACGTCTCGAGCGCGACGATCGCGGACGGCTTGTCGCCCTTCTTCTCGTACGCGTTCGCGATGTTGATGAGGAGCGCGTGGGCCGAGCAGTCGAAGCCGTACGCGTCGCGCCAGTACTGGATGGCCTTGTCGTAGTCGCCGCGCTCGTTGAACTCCGTCGCTGCCTTGTGCGCGCCCTTGGCCGCGTCGAGATCGGCGGGCGACGCCTTCTTCGTGCACGGCGGGTAGTCGGCGGGCTGCGCGCCCGCAGGCGGCTGCGCGGCTGCGGGGCGAGGCGCCGCGGCGACGCCGACGAGGGTGGTCAAGACGGCCACCGCGACGGCCGCGCCCGGGCCGCGGCGATGCAAGTTCGGCGTGCTCATGAGGATCGGGCGCGGAGCATACTTCCAGCGTTGGTCGCGCGGAAGAAAGGAGAGCCGCGGCCGTGCTCGCCGCTCGAGCCGGCTTCCCTGCTAGCATCCCCGCGCTCGCCCCGCGAAAGGTCCAACACCGCCGTGATGCTCCCGGAGAAGAAGCAGATCCTCGTCGTCGACGACGAGGCGAACCTGCGGCGCGTGCTCGCGGCGCAGCTCGCGCGCGACGGCTACGAGGTTCACACCGCCGAGGACGGAGAGGCCGGCCTCGCGTTCCTCCGCGAGCACCACATCGACCTCGTGGTGACCGACCTCCGCATGCCCAAGGTCGACGGCATGGAGCTGCTCCGCTCGTCGATGCGCGACGATCCGACGCGGCCCGTGGTCATGCTCACCGCGCACGGCACCGTCGACAACGCCGTCGAGGCGCTGAAGACCGGCGCCTTCGACTACATCACGAAGCCCTTCGATCAGAACGAGGTGCGCGTCGTCGTGAAGAAGGCGCTCCGCACGCGCGACCTCGCGAGCGCGGACGCGTCGCGCGAGGTCGCGACCGAGGGCAAGCCGCGCGAGGGCACGGAGCGCTTCGGCATCATCGGCGAGAGCCAGCCGATCCTCGACGTGTACGCGGTCATCGAGCGCGTCGCCGACACGCCGACCACGGTGCTCGTCACGGGCGAGAGCGGCACGGGCAAGGAGCTCGTCGCGCGCGCCCTCCACGAGAACTCGAGCCGCAAGGATCGCCCGTTCATCAAGGTGAACTGCGCCGCCATCCCGAAGGACCTGATGGAGAGCGAGCTCTTCGGCTACGAGCGCGGCGCCTTCACCGGCGCCGTCGCGAGCAAGCCCGGCCGCTTCGAGCTCGCGTCGGGCGGCACGCTGTTCCTCGACGAGATCGGCGAGATCCCGAACGAGATGCAGGTGAAGCTCCTCCGCGTCCTGCAGGAGAGCGAGTTCGAGCGCGTCGGCGGCATCAAGACGATCCGCGTCGACGTGCGCCTCATCGCGGCGACGAACCGCGACCTGAAGCGCGAGATCGCGGCGGGCGCGTTCCGCGAGGATCTCTTCTACCGTCTGAACGTCGTCCCCATCGCGCTCCCGGCGCTCCGCGAGCGGCACAAGGACATCCCGCTCCTCGTCTCGTACTTCGTCGCGAAGTTCAACGCGCGGCTCAAGAAGAACGTCGAGGGCCTCGAGCCCGACGCGCTCGAGCGGCTGGCTGGCTACAACTGGCCCGGCAACATCCGCGAGCTCGAGAACGTGATCGAGCGCGCCGTGCTCTTCGCCGACAGCCCGCGCGTGCGCCTCGAGGATCTCTCGGTCGAGCTCCGCGACGGCGTGGCCGACGCGTCGCCGCGCCCGGGCGGATCGCAGCCGCAGCTCGCCAGCGCGCCGTTCGGCGACGCGGCGGCGAGCGGCGCGCCGAGCGACGGCTTGAAAGAGCAGGTCAAGGCCGCGATGAGCCGCCTCGAGCGCGATCTCATCGTGCGCGCGCTCCAGCAGACGCAGGGCAACGTGACGCACGCGGCGCGGCTCCTCAAGATCTCGCGCAAGGGTCTCCAGCTCAAGATGAAGGAGCTCAACCTGCGCGAGCGGGACGAGTAGCGCGCGTGCGCCCGGCCGCTCGCGGGGCGCTCGTCGCGGTGGCGGCGCTCGCCGCAGCGTGCCACGGCGGCGCGGGCGGCGGCGCAGACGCGGG
>DASYCF010001414.1:0-3966 GCA_036500365.1 Byssovorax sp. | reverse complement strand
CCGGTGCAAGGCCCGCCGCGGCTTCCGCGCGCGCTGACTCAATAGCGACCGAGGACGGTCTCGCCCGCGACGACGCGCGTGCCGGGCTTGACGTCGAGCTCGAGGCCCGGGCGATCCGGGATGTACATGTCGCACTGTGAGCCCATGCGGATCATGCCGATCTTCTGGCCGGCGGTGACGTCCTCGCCCTCGGCCACGTAGCAGTCGCACTCCTTCACGTAGCGGTCGGCGATCTGCACGATGGCCATCGGCACCTCACCGTCGATCGCGACCGTGTTGCGCGCGTTCTGCGTGATGTACTGGCTGCCCTCTTCGTACGGCTGCATGCCCCAGAGCAGGCGCATGAACGTGCGCGTCTGGTGCAGGTTCTCGCCGCGCGCGGGCCGCGGGACGACGCGCTTCACCCGGCCGGGCACCGGCGAGCGGATGTAGTGCACGCTGAGCGCGTGCATGTAGATGCCGACCATCGTGCCCTCGCGCGCGACGTCGACCTCGCCGAGCCACTCGTCGAGCGGCACGGGCACGCCCTCCTTGATCGGGCTCGGCACGTGTCCGCCCGTCACGCGGCGCGAGTAGAGCAAGTACCCGTCGGCCGGCGCCACGACGACGCGACCCTCGGGCACGGCGCGCTCGGGATCACGGAAAAAGTAGTAGAATCGCCAAAGAAGGAAGCTCAGCGGATCCATCGGCCGATCAACCGGGCGAGATGCGCGCGATGAGGTCGATGAACCGCTCGCGGAGGCGCAGCCCGAGCGCGCGATCGAGGACGCGCATGGGCAGCCGCGTCGCGCCGAGCGTGAGCGCGAAGCCGACGGCGGCGAAGAACGTGAGGTACTCGGCCGCGAGCTTGTACGCGGCGACGAGCGGGTTTCCGCGGCTGTCCTTCCAGAAGAGTGAGAGCGAGCTCAAAGGGCGCGCGCGAGGTATCGCACGCACGCGAGCGCGTCAACGCCGCGGCCGCGCGCTTGACGCATCACGAGGCCCTTGTTAGCTGCCCTTGCTCGCCAAGGACCTGCACGATGGAAGAGGTATCTTCGATGGGGCCGCGAGCGGCCCCAAAGCCCGACCTCGCTTCGCTCGGTCCGTTCGAGCTCTCCCTGTTCGGCGAGGAGAAGCTGCCGCTGGTTTTGTCGCCGCGGCGCGCGACGAGCCTCGACGCGTTCGTCGAGGCGCTGGAGGCGCACGCCCCTGCGTTGCGCGAGAAGCTGCTGACGCACGGCGGCCTGCTCTTCCGGGGCTTCCCGGTCGACGGCGCGAGGGACTTCCAGCGCGCGGTCGACGCGCTCGCGACGGGCCCGAGCGTCGACTACATCGGCGGGGACAGCCCGCGCACGAAAGTCGAGGGGTCGGTCTACACGTCGACCGAGGCGCCGCCGGGCATCAAGATCCCGCTCCACAACGAGCTCTCGTTCGTGCGGAGCTTCCCGAAGCACATCTTCTTCCACTGCGAGGTCGAGCCGGCCGCGCAGGGCGAGACGATCCTCGGCGACGCGCGGCGCATCTACGACAAGCTCGACGCGGGCGTCCGGCAGCGCTTCCTCGAGCGGAGGCTCAAGTACGTCTCGTGCTACTTCGGCCACAGCGCGCTGATGAACCTCGTGAACGCGCTCCAGCCCTCGCACAAGTCGTGGCGCGCCGTGTTCGAGACGGACGAGCCCGCCCGCGTCGAGGAGCTCTGCAAGGAGCACGACTTCGACTTTCGCTGGGACGACGCGCAGAACTGGCTCCGCATCGCGCAGACGCGCCCCGCCGCGATCACCCACCCGGTGACGAACGAGTGGGTCTGGTTCAGCCAGGCGCACCTCTACGACTTCAACCCGCGCCTCCTCGGCCTGTGGCGCTGGGTCGGCGCGAAGGTGCTCTACGCGCGCGAGCACATGCGCCTGCACGAGGTGTTCTTCGCCGACGGCGAGCGCATCCCGCGCGAGGATTTGTACCACCTCTACGACACGCTCGACGCGAGCACCGTCGCGTTCCCGTGGAAGAAGGGCGACGTGCTCATGCTCGACAACGTGCTCTCGATGCACGGCCGCGCCACCTTCACCGGGAAGCGCCGCATCCTCGCGGCCATGACGTCCTGAGCCATGCAGCAGCACCAGCAGCACCAGACGACGACGCACGCCGAGACGGCCCGGCGGCCCATCCCCCGCGTGAGCGGCGGCCTGCCCGTGGTCGGCCACCTCGTCCCGTTCGTGCGCACGGCGGTCGCGCTGCTCGAGCGCGCGCGCGCCGAGTGCGGCGACGTGGCCGCGTTCGACGTCGGCCCGAAGAGGATGGTCTTGATGACCGGCCCCGAGGCGAGCGAGGCGGTCTTCCGCGCGCCCGACGACGTGCTGAGCCCGTCGGAGGCCTACAAGATGATGGAGCCCGTCTTCGGCAAGGACGTCGTGTACGACGCGCCGCCCGCGAAGATGGCCGAGCAGTTCTCGATGCTGCTCCCGTGCCTGCAAGACCGGCGCATGCGCTCGTACGGCGAGGTCATCGCGCGCGAGGTCGAGCGGAGCCTCGACGCGTGGGCCGACGAGGGCGTCATCGACATGTACGAGTACACGAAGGTGCTCACGAACTTCACGTCGTCGACGTGCCTGCTCGGCCGCGAGTTCCGCGAGGACATGACCGAGGAGTTCGCGTCGGTCTACAGCGACCTCGAGCGCGGCATCACGCCGCTCGCCTACCTGAACGCGCACCTGCCCATCCCGTCGTTCGTGAAGCGCGACCGCGCGCGCGTGAAGCTCGTCGACATGATCTCGCGCATGATCGCGGACCGCCGACGGTCGAGCCGCGAGGGCGAGGACTTCCTGCAGATCCTGATGGACACCCGCTACAAGAGCGGCGCGCCGCTCAGCGAGCACGAGATCACGGGCCTGCTCCTCGCCGCGATGTTCGCCGGCCACCACACGAGCGCCGTCACCGCCGCGTGGATGATGCTCGAGCTCGCCGAGCGCCCCGACCTCTATCAGCGCGTGCAAGACGAGCTCTTCCGCGTGTACGGCGCGAAGGGCAACGTGACGTACGCGTCGCTCCGCGAGGTGCCCGTGACCGAGGCGTGCGTGAAGGAGACGCTGCGCCTGCACCCGCCGCTCTTCATGCTCCTCCGCGTCGCGATGAAGGACTTCTCGTACGACGGCTTCTTCATGCCGAAGGGCACGAACCTCGTCGTGTCGCCGACGGTGAGCCACCGCATTCCCGAGGTGTTCAAGGACCCGCTCCGGTTCGACCCCGATCGCTTCGGCCCCGGCCGCGAGGAGGACAAGCGACCGTTCGCGTTCCAGGCGTTCGGCGGCGGCGCGCACAAGTGCCTCGGCAACGCGTTCGCGATGCTCCAGATCAAGACCGTGTTCGCGATCCTCATGCGGCGCTTCACGTTCACGTCGTTCGGCGACCCGCTCGAGCCGGACTTCCACGGCGTCGTGCTCGGGCCGCGCCAGCCGTGCCGCGTGCGCTTCCGCCGCATCGCCGAGGCAGAGGCCGTCGCGCTCGGCGACGCGGCCGCGTCGCGCGCGAAGCAGACGACCAACGGCGCCGCGAAGCCCGCCGCCGGCGTGTGCCCGATGACGGGCACGAAGGCGGGCTGAGCGTGCGCGTCGTCGTCGACACGCAGCTCTGCAAGGGCCACGGCGTGTGCATGGAAGAGGCGCCCGAGGTCTTCGACGTGTCGCGCGCGGGCAAGCTCACCGTGCTCCAGCCGACGTTCGACGCGTCGCTCCGCTCGAAGGTCGAGGAGGCGGTGAAGTACTGCCCCACCGGCGCGCTCTCGATCGAGGCGGACCCGCAGCCGCGGTCCGCGAGCGTCGAGGACGAGGGCGCGTAGCTTTGCGCGTCGCCGATCTCGTCCTCCCGATCACGCTGCCGCACCTCGTCACCGCGGCCGAGATGCTCCTCGGCTTCGTCGCCGCGCTCTTCGTCGGCGCGCTGCTCTTGCCCGGGCTCGAGCGCCGCGGCTACCCGCAGCCCGACGGCTCGACG
>DASYCF010001413.1:0-2898 GCA_036500365.1 Byssovorax sp. | reverse complement strand
CGCACCGGTGGTCGGGCCCCGTCGCGCTCACGCTGAGCCGCATGTGCACGATGGGCGTCATGGGCGAGCACGCGAACGTGTACTTCGCCCTCGGCTACAGCGGGCACGGCGTGACGCTCGCGAACCTCGCCGGGCGCGTGCTCGCAGACGTGTACGCCGGTGACGACGCGCGGTGGCGGGATCTGCCGTTCTATCGACACCGCCTGCTGACGATGCCGCCGGAGCCGCTCCGCTTCGTCGGCTACCACGCGTACACGGCGCTCACCGGCCGGTCGCCCCGCCGCGACCTGCCGTTCTCTCACTGAGCTACGCGCGCGCGGGCACGCTGTCTTTCGGGTTCTTCGGGTCGTAGTAGATCCAGATCCGCTCGATGCGGCGGTTGCGGGTCATCCACGGCAGGGAGGCGACGCCGGAGACGCGCTCGTCGCCGACGTCGAACCTGTAGTGGACCCGCGGCGCGCGGCGCCAGAAGACGGAGCCCGGGACGAACCGCGTGACGTCGGCGCGGGCGGGCACGCCGCCTCGATACAGGGCGCGCGCCTTCGCGACCTCGCGACCGAGGAGGATCACGGCGCCCCACGCGACGACCGCGAGCGCGACGAACGGAGGCAGGGGCGTCGGCGGCGGGGCGCCGTGGAGCCGCGCGCGCGCCGGCGCCTCGGGGTCGTAGTCGATGTCGATCGGCCCGTTCGCGCGCGCGACCTCGGCGATGGCGGCGCTCGACGTCGTGACCCACGCGAGGCGAGGCGCGCCCTTGCCGTCGTCGAACGACACCTCGATGCGCGCGCCCGTCCAGCGCGACGGCCCGCTCCGCGGCGACGATCGCTGGTCGGTCACGTGCACGGCGGCGCCGCGCACCTCGACGCCGCGCCGATCGAGGAGGTCGGCGTCATGCGCGGCGTTGGCGACGCCGACGACGGCGGCGGTCATCGCGGCGGCGACGAGCGACGCGACGAGGAACGGCGTCGCCCGGCGTGGAAACAGCGGCGGCGTCCGCGGCGCTGGCGGCGGCTCGCGGCTCACGCGTCGCCCCGACGCGCGCTGCGCAGGCGCCTCGGCGCCCGAGAGGACTCGATGCTCATGGCGCTCGTGAACCTACGCCGCGGGCCCGTCGGCTGCCAAGCGCGCACACGGCGCGTCGTCCACGCCACGCGAAAATTCTTGAAGGTTGCGGCGGCGCGGCGGGGAGTAGCATTGGGTGGTTCGTGCAAGCTCTGCGACGGAGCGCGGGTGCGCTCGCGGTGCTCGCGGCGTTTACGCTCGCGCGATCGGCGCGCGCGTG
Organism: Byssovorax sp.; assembly: GCA_036500365.1. GTDB lineage: Bacteria > Myxococcota_A > Polyangia > Polyangiales > Polyangiaceae > DASYCF01. Next base: position 1,616 of record DASYCF010001413.1, on the reverse strand, counting down.
CGAGCCGGTGCACGTCCGCAGCGAGCCGGAGGAGCTGCCGCCCGCGTGGGCCGCTGCAGCGCGCTCGATCGCGCGCGCGACGGCGACCGAGGGGCAGCCCTGGAGCTGCGTGAGCGCGACGCTCGTGATCGTGGTCGCGGCGGATGGCGTGCGCCTGCGCGTGTTCCGGGACGGCGCACGGCTCTACGACCGGGCGATCGAGGATCCCGACGACCTCGAGGCGACGGCGAAGGCCGTGCTCGCGACGATCTCGACGCCCGCGCCGCCGCCGAGCAAATCGACGCCGCCGCCGCCTCCCACCGACGCGGAGTCGGAGCTCCTGAGGCCGCCCCGCGCGTTCATCGATCTCGTGGTCGGCGCGCGCGTCGAGGCGCCGACCCCGGCGGTGTGGGGCGCGGTCTCGCTGCGGGTCCTCGCGCCGGTGGGCGGTTTCCGCCTCGGCGCCGGCGCTCGCTTCGGCGCGCCGATGGCGCTGCTTTCGCATCACGACACCTCCCTGATGATGAGCGGGTTCGACGCCATGGCCCTTGTCGAGCGCGAGTTCTTCTCCGGTCCGACGAAGCTCGGACTGATGGTCGTCCCGTCGATCTGCGTCGTCTCGATCGAGGTCGGCGAGGATCCGAACGAGATCAACGGCCAGAAGGTCGAGGGCCGCTTCGGCGTCGGCGCGTTCGTCGCCCGCCGCCTCTCCAACGCGTTTCGCTTGCGCGGCGAGATCGAGGGCGAGCTCTCGTCGACCTCGTTCCTCGGCGCGGACGTCGTGGCGCCGGGTACACCGCACGTGCCATCCTGGGGCGTGGGCCTCGCGTTCGGCGTGGAGGCTATCGCACGATGATGTCCAACGAGCGCCCCTTCGATTCGCACGGCCCCGCTACCGCGGGCCGTGGCCGCCCGCGCCTCGACGACGCCGAGGCCATGCGCGCGATCGCGGCCGGCGACGTCGGCGCGGTCGGCGCGCTCTACGATCGACACGGCGCGGCGGTCCGCGCGTTCCTGATCCGCGGCGGCACCTCGCCGGACGACGCGAGCGACGTCACGCAGGACGTCTTCCTCACCGTGCTCAAGGTCGCGGTGCGCTACGACGGCCGCCCGTCCGCGCGCCCGTTCTTGCTCGGCATCGCGGCGCGCCACGCGCGGCGCGTGCGCGAGCGCGTCCGCCGGTGGTCGCGCGCCCTCACGCTCTACCTCGCAGGTGGCCGGCCCGAGACCGAGCTGCCCGACGCGCGCCGCCTGCGCGCCGATCGCGACGCCGCCTTCGAGGGCGCCCTGGCGAAGCTCTCCGAGCGCAAGCGCACCGTCTTCCTGATGGTCGAGCGCGAAGGCCTGAGCGGCGAGGAGGCGGCGAGCGCGCTGGGCATCCCCGTCAACACCGTCTGGACGCGCCTCCACAGCGCGCGCGCCGAGCTCACGGTCACGTTGCGCAAGCGGGGCGCGCCGTGAAGCGCGCCGCGTGCCCGATGGAGGCGCTCGTCGAGGCCAGCTTCGACGGACGCGTCGACGAGCGCGACGCCCGCGCCCTCGCGCGGCACCTCGAGGCGTGCGCGGCCTGCGCTGCGTGGCGCGCGAGCCTCGTCGACCTGCGCGCGCGCGCCGCCGTGAGCGCCGACGAGCCGCCC
>DASYCF010001412.1:0-4653 GCA_036500365.1 Byssovorax sp. | reverse complement strand
GGCCGAGGTGAAGGCCGCGGTCGCAGCGGGCGAGCTGGGGCCCACCGCCTCGTATGCCGAGCAGTACCGCAACGTGGCGACCGTGCTGACGTGGGGCTTCGACCTCGGCCTCGAAGGCGTCGCGCTGTCGTCGCGGCTCCGCTACGGCGCGACGTTCACCGGCGCGAACGCGCGGCAGAACGGGACGGGCGAGATCGGCGCCGACGCGCCGCTGTCGGTCGCGCCGAACTACAGCGGCAACGCGCGCGTCGCGTACGACCTCGGCGGCTACCTCCCGACCGTGGCGCTCGCGACGCATTTCATCGGGCGGCGCGCGGCCGACACCGCGTACCAGGGCAACGGCTTCGTCGTCGAGCCGTTCGGCCCGGTCTGGGTCGAGCTCCGCGCGACGCTGAGCGGCGCCGTGCCGAAGGTGCGCGGCCTCTCGTACCGCGCGACCGCGAACGTCGTGACGACGGACGCCGCGCCCTACGTGGTGGGTCCTTCGATGCTCGCGAACGGCCGGGCGCAGCTCATGCCCGTCGACCGCTTCCGCACCGGCGTCGGCCTCTCGTACGATCTGCCCCTGTGATGACGCGCGTCGCTCATCGCGGGACCGTGTACGGGGCGCTCGCGTTCGCGCTGGCGGTCTCGTTCGCGCTCGCGTGCCGCGACGTGTCTCCGACGCCGCCATCAGGCTGCGCGCCCGGCGACTGCGGCGGCAGCTCGAGCACGCCGAGCGACACGGGCGGCGGAGGCAGCGGTGACGGCGGCGGTCCGTAGCAGCCGAGCCGAGCGAGGGTGGAGGCCGCTCGCGGTCGAAATCAATCCGGGATCGCCGTCGCGCGCGAGTCGGCCTGAGGAGGGAGCAGATCGCGCATCACGCCGAGGAAGCGGTCGACGTCGAGCGGCTTCGGGGCGACGCGCACGTAGGGATCCGTCTCGACCGAGGCGTACGAGCCCGTCGGCGCGGCCGACACGAGCACGACGGGGACGTCCGCGAGGCGCGGATCGGCGCGCATCGATCGGATGACGTCGAGCCCGTGTACGTTGGGCATCATCACGTCGAGCACGACCACGCTCGGCGTCGCGATCTGCAGCGCCTCGAGCGCCTCGGCGCCGTCGCTCGCGCTGATGCACTCGTGGCCCTCGGCCTCGAGCAAGACGCGCAGGACCTCCCGACAGTCGGCGTCGTCGTCGACGACCAGCACGAACTTGCCCACGCGCTCCCCGGTCTCGGGGCGCGCCTGCGCAAAGGTCCCGCTAGAGTCCGCTGCCCTTACCACCATATGGCGTTGTAGCGTGCGCGTGAGGTTAGGGGGGGTCGGGTGCTTCGCCCTTTGAACATAGGGGGGCCCCCGCACGCCGGCCAACATCTCTTGACGTGCGTTCAGCGCGCACGGAACGCCACGACGTGGTTGTTCGCGGGGAGCGCGACCACCTCGGCGCGATCGAAGCCGGCGGCGGCGGCCACGCGTGACACGTCGTCGAGATCACGGACGCCCCACGTCGGATCGCGCGCCCGCAGGCTCGCGTCGAACGCCGCGTTGCTGTCGGCGCTGAACTCGCCGCCGAAGCGAAACGGGCCGTACAAGACGACGAGCTCGCCCGTCCGCAAGAGCCGCGCTCCACCAGCGAAGAGACCGACGCACGCTTCGAACGGCGCGATGTGGATCATGTTCGACGCGAAGATCGCGTGCGGCGCGTCGCCCTCACGTAGACCGTCGGCCCAGCCGGGCTCGCGCGCGTCGACGCGGCGGGCCGGCAGCACGTTCGCGAGGCCCTCGTCCGCCGCGTGCGCGTCGATGCTCGCGAGCGCGTCGGCGTCGACGTCCGTCGGCTGCCACGACACGCCGGGCAGCGCGCGCGCGAAGAACACCGCGTGCTCTCCGCTTCCGCTCGCCACCTCGACGACGCGCGCCGACGACGGCAGGAGGCGCCGGAGGACGTCGAGGATCGGCGCCCGATTTCGGTGCGTCGCGGGCGCGTGTCGCTTCATGCCGGAGTCTTATGCCTCAAAACGCCTTGAATTGCGGCAAATCGAGAGCCTTTTGGTGCGCGCGCGTGTCCGGTACGCTGCGCGCTGCTCGCCGTCCGGCGCGCCTTGCAAGGAACGTTCATGCTCAAGCAATCGTGGCGCTCGTCCCTCCTCATCGCCGCGCTCGTGGTCGTGCCCGCGTGCAAGTCGCAGGCGAAGAAGACCGCCGTCAAACCGAACCTCTCCGCGGCCGCAGCGGCCGCCGCGGCGGCCGCGCCGAAGAAGAACAAGGGGACGGAGATCACCTTCCCGAGCGGCGGCTTGCAGCTGAAGGGGCTCATCACGAAGCCCGAGGGCAACGGCCCCTTCCCCGCGATCCTCTACCACCATGGCAGCGAGCAGAAGGTCGGCACCAAGAAGCCCGTGCGCGACTGGTTCATCGCCCACAACTTCGTGTTCTTCATGCCGGAGCGGCCCGGCCAAGGTCACTCGCCCGGTGAGTGGTCGATGGACAAGATCAAGAAGGGCAAGGACAGGAACGAGAAGGACCACATCGAGGTCACCGTCCACGAAGAGGGCGCCGACGTCGTGCAGGACGCGCTCAAGTACCTGAAGACCGTGCCCTACGTGGACAAGAACAAGATCATCACGGGCGGCTGCTCGTTCGGCGGCATCCAGACGCTGCTCGCCGCCGAGCGCGGCAACGGCGTGAAGCTCGCGATCGACTGGGCCGGCGGCGCGGAGGACTGGCGCAACAAGGTGCTCCGCAAGCGGCTCATCAAGGCCGTCGACAACGCGAAGATGCCGATCTTCTTCTTGCAGGCGCAGAACGACTACACGACCGAGCCGAGCGAGACCTACTCGGCCGAGGCGAAGAAGGCCGGCAAGCCGTACAAGGAGAAGATCTTTCCCCCGCACGGCACGACGCACGCCGAAGGCCACGCCGGCTTCTGCGTGTTCTCGCCGAACGAGTGGAGCGCCGACGTCTGGGCCTTCATCCAGCAATACCTGAAGTAGCGCCCGACGCGCCCTGAAGTAGGCGGCAGCTCCGCCACGCCTCGCGGTCGTCAGCTCGAGAGGTGACAGACATTTCGACGTGCGGCCCGAGGCGGCCGGGCGTCGAAGTCACTTCTAGTGGATCGGGGTGTGGGGCCAGTCGCGATTCAGTCGCGACGGGAGGCGCGAGCCCTCTCGCGGGACTCAGTCGTCGCTGGTCTTGAACTTGACGGCGGCGGTGGCCTGGCCGCCGGCGCGCACGGTGACGGTGACGCTCTTTCGCCCGAGCTCGGGGTGGATGAACGTGACCGTGTGCGTGCCGGCCGCGACCTCGTAGCCGACCTTCGGCGTGCTCCCGATCGGCGTGCCGTCGACGAGCACCTTCGACGACGGGAGCGAGTTGATGTTCAGCGAGCCTTGCCCACTCGCCGAGGCAGGCGCGTCGTCGCCGGACCTCTCGGAGCGCTGGGCGGGCTCGGAGCGCTCGCGCGCGATCGCCCGGCCTCCGCCGCCGCGCAGCGGCTCGAGCTCGACGCGGAACGTGCGCTCGCTCTCGTCGTCGTTGAACGTGAGCGGGATCTCGAGGCTCTGGTAGCCGCTGCGCTTCGCGAAGAGCTTCGCCGGCTTCGTCGCGTCGATCTCGATCGTCATGGGCCACGGGCCGTTCAAGATGTGCTCGGAGCCGCCCTGCTCGATCGTCACGCGCGTGGCCGTCGACGCCACCTCGACGCGCGCGCGGCCCTTCACGAGCTTGAGGTGCACGGCGCCGAGGTCCATCGAGCGACCGGCGGCGATGTCGACCGTGCGCTCGAGCGCCTCGAAGCGATCGCCGCCGTCGAACTTCAGCTTGTGCGAGCCGGGCGCGAGGTCCTTCAGCTTGATCGGCAGCGAGCCGCGATCGACGCCGTCGACGATCGCGCGGACGCTGGACTTGCCGGACGCCTCGAGCGTCGCCGTCACGGGCTCCGTCGGCAAAGCCGCCGCGCCCGCCGGCTGCGCGCCCGCGGCGCCGGACACGAACGAGACGAGCGCGAGGCGCTGCTTGCCGGGCTCGACGACCTCGGTCTGCGTGGTCGGCGGGTAGCCGGGCGCGATGACCTGCACCTGACGCGCGCCGGGCGCGAGATCCGACACGACGCACGGGGCGACGTCGCAGCGCTTCTCGCCGTCGACGTAGACCTCGGCGCGATCGATCTGCCCGCTCTTCGAGAACACGGCGATGCGGAGCTCGCCGTTGTGCGGCCGCAAGAACCACACGCCGAGCGCGATCGTGACGAGGAGCGAGATCGCACCGAGGATCGCGCCCGTGCGGCCCGCGATCGGCGACGCCGATCGGCGCTGCCTCCGCGGCACGAGGTACGAGGGCACGCTGCGCGACCGCTCGTCCATCTGCGAGCGCTGGAACGGAGAGCGGCTGGCGGGCGGCTCCTCGTCACGAGGCGGGCGCGGCTGCACCTCGGGCGCGATCTCGACCCGCGGCGCGTACTCGGGGCGCGCGTTGACGGTCACCGCCTCGGCGCGCTGACGGACGGGCGGGGGCACCGGCGTGGGGAACGCGGCGGGCGCGGGCCGCGACGGCGGCGCAGGCGCGGACGGCCGCGGCGGCGGCGCCGACCGCATCGGCGGCGACGGTCGCGCCGCAGGCAGCGCGGCGACGAGATCGGCCGGCGGGTGGGCCAGCGGGGCGATCGGCGCGGCGT
>DASYCF010001411.1:0-2456 GCA_036500365.1 Byssovorax sp. | reverse complement strand
GCGGCGCCCCAGTACTTGCGCGTGGCTCCTTCGATGATGAACAGATCGGTCACGGGGTCTCAACGCGCCGCGCACGCCTGTGCGTCGCCGAGCGTGCACGCCTTCGCATAGTACACCGCCGCTGTGGCGCGGTTGGCGGGTACGCCGCTGCCTTCCGTGAGGTTGTCGGCGTAGAAATGGCAGCCGGCTGCGATGCCGCCGCTGCACGCCCTCTCGTAGAGCGACGCCGCCTTCGCGAGGTCGCGCGGGACGCCCTTGCCGTGCTCGAGGGCGACGCCCCAGTCGAGGCAGCCGTTGGCCGCGCCCTGCTGGCACGCCTGCGCGATGAGCCGCGTGGCGAGCGCGTCGTCCTTCGGCACGCCGTCGCCTTGACGATACTGCACGCCGAGCATGTCGCACGCGGCCGGGTCCATCGCACGACAGGCATGCTCGAGCAGCGTCGCCGTCCGCGCGTGGTCGGCAGGGACGCCGCGACCGTTGAAGTGGAGCTGAGCGAGGTACGTGCACGCGACGCCGACGTGCAAGCCGCAGAGCTCGTCGAGTACCGCGCGCCCGCGGACCCGCTCGGGCTCGCCGTTGGAGAGCGCGTCCCCCGCGCCGAGGGCGACGCAGCTCGAGGCGGCGCCGGCGTCGCACGCGCGCTGACGAGCAGCGCGGGCCTCCGCCGCGTCATCGAGGAGCGCAGCCACGTCGCCGCACGCGGAGAGCTCTCCGAGGTCGCACGCCTTGTCGTAGAACGTGCGCGCGCTCGCTTTGTCTGGAGCGGCGCCCTCGCCGCGCAGCTGCGCGTCACCGAGCGACGCGCACGCGATCGCGTCGTTCGCGTCACACCCCTTGCGATACAGGGCGACGGACTTCGCCGCGTCTTGCGCGACGCCCTTGCCGGCGCGGTGCATGAACGCGAGCACGTCGCAGCTGTTGATGTCGCCCGCGTCGCACTGAGCGCGGCAGTCGGCGCCGTCGCCGAACGAGCACAGATGAGGTCCGCGCACCGGCTCGCGCGTGCAGCGACCGCCCGCGACCGCGAAGCCGCTCGGGCACATGCCGATCGGAGCCACGGTGTCGTCCGGCGCTTGATCGAACCGGATGAACTCGCCGAGCGGCGCGATGGGCGAGGTGCGGAGGACGACGATCTCGTCGCACCCCGCCGGCGGCGACGCGTCGGTCGTCTTCGCGCCCTTGCACGCCGCGGCGATCGCAGGCGGAGCCCCATCGGCGAGCGTCGTCGCCGCGATCGCGCCGACCTCGGCCTCGGTGACGAAATGCGTCGCGCCGTCGCACGCGCCGACGAGATCCGACGGCGTGAGGAGCGCCCGCGTCGTGCGGCGGAGCGCGACGCGCGTCGTGACGAGCCGCCTCGGCGTCGCCTTCGGGTCCTTGTCTGCGCTCGTCGCGGGCGCGTTGATCTTCACCTCGTCCTCGTCCGCGAGATCGAAGGCGCGCGCCACCGGCGTCACCGCGTGGAACCCGTAGCGGCCCTTGGCGTTGCAGCCGGCGAGCAAGCGCGTGCCCGCGCACGCGCTCGCGGCGAGCACCGCGATCCCGTCCCGCAGCTTCGCGCCGAGCGCCGCCCGCTCCTCCTTCGTCCACCGCGCGAGCGAGGGCAGGCGCCCGCCCTCGACGCGACACGGATCCGCCGGAGGACTCGGCGCCGACGCTGCCGACGACGCCAGGGTCGACGCGCTCGCGGACGCCGCCGCCGTCGCGACAGCGCCCGCAGGCTCGGCGCGATGGCATGCCGCGGCCCCGAGGGTGATCGCGATCGCGACGAGGACGGCCTGTTTCATTCGTCGTGTCCTCTCCAGCTCCGCGAAGGTGGACGTACGCGCGTCCGCGCCCGGCAGCCTCAGCATCGGGCACGAGGACGCGCTCGCCGTCAACGCGCGTTCGCGGATCGAAGCGAACCGTTCAGTCGGACAGGAACAGAAGCGACCGAAGGGGAAAGCCGAAGGAGCAGTGGGTGATCGTGCGGATCTTCGGCTCCCGCGAGGTTTCGTGGGCATGCGGCCGTGCTCGTCCTCGTGCTCGTGCTCGTGCTCGTGCTCGTGCATGCACCGGATCACCGACGGCAAACGAATGCTCGGACACCTGGTAGCCATTCCGCACAAAGATGCGCGATAGGGTCCCGAGCACGTGCACGTGCACGAACACGTGGAACACGAACACTTGCCCAACGGCGCGGGTGGCGGCGCGGCGTCGAGCTCTTTCGCCGCGAACTCGGGCGAGAGCTCGACCACCGCCACGTCACCCGCCGCATCGTCGTCGTCGAGCACCGCGTCCGGCAGAAGCGGAGGTTCGGGCGGCTTGTCGGACCAAGCGTGCGGCCGCGTCGGCGCGGCGTGCGTCGACTGCACCGCGACGTGGCAGATGTGCCTGAACGGAAGCGGCGCCTCGCCATCCGCGACGCCGTGCTTCTGCACGTTCTGGCAGCCTGCGGGCCATCTCCGCGCCTCGTC
>DASYCF010001410.1:0-2008 GCA_036500365.1 Byssovorax sp. | reverse complement strand
GGCGACCGAGGAGGATGAGCGCGTCGCGAGCGTCCGGCTTCTTGTCGATCGCCTTCTCGAGCTGCTCGATCTCGAGGTCGACGCGCGCGCTCCCGCCGGGCTTGGCGAGGGCGAGCGCGCGCGCGTTCGACTCGCTCATGGGGCGGCTCGTCGAGGCCGCCGACGCGCTCGCGGCCGGCGCGGCGGCCTTGTCGCCGCCGCACGCGGACAGCGCAGCCGCGCACGCGGCCGAGATCGCGAGGCGGGCGAGGGTCTGGCGCGTCATGGGCCGCCTACGCTCGACGAATTCGATCGGACTTGTCAACGACGTCGGGAACCGGCTTGCGCTGCGCGCGTAGCTCTGCGATGCGGCCCGACATGCGACTCGCCCAGGCAGCCATCGTGATGGGGCCGCGAGCGGCCCCCAACCCCACCATCGCTTCGCTCGCGCCCTACACGCTCGCGCTCTTGGCCTGTGCAGCGGTCGCCTGCGGTCCCCCGTCGAGCGGCGGTGCCCCGAGCGCGTCGGCGAGCGCCGCGCCGCCCCAGGCGTCGTCCGTGCCGGCCATCGGCTCGAGCGATCGCGGGGACGAGGTGCGCCCGAACTACCCGAAGTCGAGCGAGCCGCCGCTGCCGATCGCCCAGCGCCTCTGCGCGGCGCTCTATGTCGTGCCGTTCGAGCGCCGCGCCGCGTGCTGCAAAGCGCCCGCCCCGCCGACGTTCGCGGGGGAGTGCTCGCGCGTCCTCTCGGAGGCGCTCCGGTCGAAGGCGGCCACGCTCGCCGAGGCCGACGTCGCCGCGTGCGAGGCGGCGACCGAGGCGGCCGCGAAGACGTGCGATTCGTCCGGCGCGTTCGCGTCGCGCGCGCCCGACGCGTGCACCGACCTCTTGAAGGGCACGCTCGCCGACAAGTCGACGTGCCGGTCGAACCTCGAGTGCGTCGACGGCCTCCGCTGCATCGGCGTCGGCCCGACCACGCTCGGCGTGTGCGGCAAGGCGGCCGAGGTGGGCAAGGGCTGCGGCATGTCCGTCGATCCGCTCGCGGCGATGACGGGCCAGACGCGCTGGGAGAAGCGCCACGCCTCGTGCGACGGCGTGTGCTACCGCGGCCGCTGTCAGGCGCCGAAGGAAGTGGGCGCCGAGTGCCGCGGCCCCACCGAGTGCGGCGAGGGCCATTTCTGCATCGACAACAAGTGCTCGGACGCGAAGCTCCCCGCGGTGGGCGCCGCGTGCCTCGGCCGACTCTGCGCCGACGGCGCCGTCTGCGCCGGCTCGAAGTGTGTCGCGCTCCACAAGCTCGGCGAGGCGTGCCAGAACAACCTCGAGTGCGACTCGCGCCGCTGCGGCGACGGGCGGAGCGCCGGCGTCTGCGAGATCGCGTGCGTCACGTCGTCGATGGCGGCGTCCCCGCCGAAGAAGAAGTAGCGCGTCGCGCGGCGATTCGAGGGCGAAAGTTGACCGCCCGCGGGCTGCGTGAAACCGTTCGCGTGTGATGCGGGCCGTCGTCGCGCTGTTCGCCGCTGCCGCGGTCGCCCTCGGCGCGTCGTCGGCGGCCGCGCAAGACGCGCCCAAGCCCAAGCCCAAGCCCAAGGCCGCGCAGACGAAGCCCGCGGCCAAGCCGGGCAAGTCGAAGAAGCCCGCGCCCCCGCCGAAGCGGTCGCACAAACCCGGCGCGGCGGGCGAGCCCGACGAGGCGCTCCGCCGCGTCATCGCCGGCACGAGCGCGTCGAGCGCGAAGAGCACGAAGGAGAGCGCCGAGCTGCGCGCGCTCCGCGAGCTCGATTTGCAGCTGTTCCCGTCGCCTGCTGCCACCGCGGGCGCGCCCTGGATCGCCGAGGGATCGCCGCTCGAGGGGCACCGCGCGCCCGTCGTGTCGTCGTCGGGGCTGCCGCCGGACACGGCGCTCGATGACCTGCCGCGGCCCGAGGGGCGCGTGGATCTCTCGTGGCTGAAGCGCCTCGACATGCCGGACATCCCCGTGCGGTGGGACGCCCGCGTCGTGCGCTACCTCGAGTATTACAAAAACACG
>DASYCF010001409.1:0-3380 GCA_036500365.1 Byssovorax sp. | reverse complement strand
ACGCTCGGCGCGCTCGAGCAGATGCTCGTCGACTTCGACGGCTCGGCGCTCATCGTCACGCACGACCGGTATTTCCTGAACCGCGTCGCGACGAGCGTGCTCGCGTTCGAGGGCGACGGGCGCGTCGTGCGCTACGCGGGCGGCTGGGACGACTACCGCGCGCAGCGAGCCCGCGCCGAGGAGGCCGCCGCCGCCGCGAAGGCCGACCGGGCGTCGAAGCCGCCGCCCGCGCGCGCCGCCGAGCCGGCCAAGCCGAAGGCCGTCGAGAAGGGCAAGCTCACGTGGGCCGAGAAGAAGGAGCTCGACGGGATCCTCGACGTCATCGAGCGCGCGGACGCCGACGTCGCCGCGCTCGAGGCGAAGCTCGCCGATCCGCAGATCTACATGAAGGGCGGCGACGTGCGCGCGATGAGCGCCGAGCTCGAGCAGAAGCGCGCCGCGGCGGCAAAGCTCATGGCCCGCTGGGAGGACCTCGAGGCGAGGCGCTGAGCGCGCTTGTGGAAGCGCTCGGCTTTTGAAAGCATGCGGCGATGCTCTCCGTCTTCGAAGTGCACCTCGCCCCGGGCTCCGATCCCGACACGCTCCTCACGCCCGAGATCGTCCAGGAGACGCAGGCTCAGATCATGACGCCCGCCGAGGCGAACGCGGTGGGCTTCGCCGGCATCCCGGCCGACGCGCCGTCGAACATCCGCCTCATCGCCGTCGCCAAGCGCGACGCGGCGTGGATCCATCGCCGCCTCGAGTCGAACTCGGCCGTCGCCGGCTTCACCGTCCACGAGATCGACGTCTGATCCGCCGAAAATTGGAACTCGGCACGACGCTCTGAGCGAAGGCGATCGGCGCCGAGCGCCCGCCTCAGAGGACGGCGAGCGCGCGGAGGGCCGCGGCCTCGGCGGCGTAGACCTTCTTCACCTCGGCGACGGCGAGGCGCTCGACCACGGGCGCGACGAGCCGGACGTTCACGTCGAGCTCGCCGTCGATCGAGCGGCGCGTCTTGCCGTCGGCCAGCGCCTCGAGCGTGACCGTCCCGTGCGCGCGGAAGAAGCGCGCGTACGGCTCGATCGGCGAGACGTCGAACGTGCCCGCGTGCGTGCGGGTCACGTACGTGAGCCGCTCGATCCAGGCGAGCATGTCGCGCGCGGCCGGGCGGCCGTCGAGGAAGCGCTCGAGCGCGGGCACGGGCGCGGCGGCCTGATAGCGCAAGACGCGCGTGAGCGTGCCCGACTCGAAGCGCTGCTCGACCGGCTCGATCGCCTCGATGCGGGGGCCGCCGACGTCGTGCATCGCGGCGGCGATGCGCTCGGGGAGCTCGGCCGACAAGAGCGCGAGCTCCACCGCGTCGAGCGGTGCGTCGATCTCGTGGGAGACGGCGAACTTCACGCGCGGACGAGCCCGCGCGCACGGGCGATCGCGTCGATCTCGGGGCGCCTGCGCTCGAGCTCGTCCATGTCCTTCACCGGCAAGAAGCGCGAGGCGACGCCCGCGCGCGGCACCCGCAGCATGCGGCCGGGCAGGCCGGTCGTGATCTCGCCGAGGAGGCGCTCGTACTGCACCGCGTCGGCGCCGTCGCTCTTCTTCAGGACCTCGACGTAGGTCCACGCGAGGTCGAGCTTCGCGAGGGCGTCGGCGTCGACGAGGAACGTGTTCGTGTTGAAGACCGGCACGGTCTTCGGGTCGAAGCCGAGCGGCAGGCGGAACTCCTCGACGACGACCGGCCGGCCGTTCCAGCGCACGGGGCCGCCGCCCTTGTCGCCGCCCACCTTGTCGACGAGCTCGACCGTGAGCGGCGCGCCGTGCGCGAGGTGGAAGCCGACGACGACGGGGTCGACGGTCGCGCCGAGGTTGTCGATGTTGGCGATGACGACGACCTTTTTGCCCGCCGTCTCGCGCGCGCGAAACTTCGCCAGGAGGCCGCTCTTCGCCAGCGCGTCGGGCAGATCGCCGTGGCCGGTCGCGTACACGCTCGGCTCGCCGTCCGCGTCGCGGAAGAGGTCGCCCGCGGGCGTGAGCCGCAGCGACACGAACTGCTCGAACGTCGAGACGTGCTCGCCGTCGAGGTGCGGGCCGAGCGCGGCGCGGAGCTTCGCGTCGGTCGCCTCGCTCGTCATGAGCCAGAGCGGAACGGGGCGCCCGGCGAGCTCGGCGAGCTTCTCGTTCTCGCCGAGGCGAAGGTCGAGGAACGTCTTGCCGGGCAGCGCGTCGACGAGCGCCTTCACGACGCCCCCCATGCGCGTGGCCATGCCGCCTGCCAGCACGCACAGCGCGACCTCCCCGCTCGCGAGGGCGCGCGCGCCGAGGTCGTGCAGCCTCGCGCGTTCGGGCGAGCCCTCGGGCGGCAGATCGGCGATGTCGCTCGGCTCGGGCGGCGCGACGCTCCCGCCGATGCGGTTCTTCGCGTCCACGTCCTTGCCCACGCCGGTCGCCCACGCGCCGAGGCGCGAGGCGTCGAACCCGCGGGCGTCGAGGCGCGCGCGGAGCGCGGCTGGCAGCGCGGCGACCTGCTGTTCGAGCGTCGGCACGGACGGAGGTTCGGCGCGCCGCCGCGCCGCCGCAACCGTCTTTCCGCGCGGACCGCGCGCCCTAGGTCGGACCGCCGCTAGCGGAGGCAGGCGCGGCGTCCACGGGGACGAGCGTCGACCAGGCGCGCAGCACGACGAGCAGCGCGAGCACGGCGAACGCGCCGGCCGAGATCTGCATGACGCGCGCGTAGCCCGGGCCGTGGCCCAGGCGATCGACGAGGAACGACCACGCCATGCCCGCGAACGGCATCACGCCGGTGAACGCGAGGCTCGTGATGCTGACGACGCGGCCGCGGAGCTCGCCGGGGACGCGCTCCTGGATCATCTGCGAGACGCGGCCCATCAGCGACGAGACCGAGAAGGACAGCACGAACGAGCAGGGCACCGCGTGCGCGAGATCGTGCGCGAGCGAGAGGCCGAGCATGCCGAGGGCGACGCCGACGACGGCGCCGACGAGCCACGCGCGCCGCGTGCGCGCCGACCCGCTCAGCAGCGCGATGGACCCGGTGAGCGAGCCTAACCCGGAGGTGCTCATGAGCGTCCCCAGGTCGCTCGCGTCGTCGACTCCGAGCGTGTAGCGCACGTAGTAGACCATCAGCACGACGAGGAACGGGAAGACGAACGTCGTCACGAGCGTCAACAAGGTGATGAGCGCCGACGTCGCGCGATCCTTTCGGACATAGGCGAAGCCTTCTGCGATGCGCGCGCGCCCGCCGCCGCGCTGGCCGGCGGCTCGTGGCTTCGGCGGGCGCGGCGTGATGGCGAGCAGCGTCCCGATGACGGCCACGAACGAAGCGCCGTTTGCCACGAAGGCGCTCGCGTTGCCGAGCCGCGCGATGAGGATGCCCGCCACCGCCGGGC
>DASYCF010001408.1:0-3399 GCA_036500365.1 Byssovorax sp. | reverse complement strand
CGCGAGCGTGCCGTCCTCGGCCGGGCCGGCCTTTTGGAAGAGCGCGTCGTAGATGCCGGCGCCCGTCGCGAACGAGGCGAGCTGCTCGCGCACGACGTCCTTCTTGTCGATCGCGGCGAGCTCGCGAAAGAGGAGCGCCATGGCCTCGTTCTGCAGCGCGACGACGGCGGCCGGGCCCGTCGGCCGAGGCGCGTGGATGACGACGAGGCCGGCCTGGACGAGCTGGAAGAGCGCCTGCGTGACGTCGAACTCGCCCTGCTCGCACACGCGGCAGATCTCGGCGACGGAGCGCTGACCGTCGACCGCGGAGAACACGGCGTCGAGCTCGGGCTCGGGCGGCATGCGGTTCGGCACGCGCGCGGGCACGTGCTCGGCGCTCGGGATGCGATCGCGGAAGTACCGCGTCTCGTCCATGCGCCGCACGCCCTCCATCAAGAGGCCGCTCACGCTGAGGTTCTGGCGCACCGAGATGCGCTTCTCGTCGTAGGTCTCGAGGAAGTAGAACATCCCATCGCCGACGAGGAGCACGGCGTAGACGATCGCCTCGGTCTGCTTGCTCATCAGCGAGAAGAGCTTCTCGCGCGAGAGGAAGCCGAGCTTCACCGTCGCCTCGCCGAAGCGCATGTCGGGCGTGACGGCGCGCGACGCGGCCTCGACCTGCTCCTCGGTCAGCGCGCCGTAGCGGTAGAGCACCTCGCCGAGGCGCTCGCCCTCGACGTTCGACGAGGCGCCGATGACCTTACCGTCGTCGAAGAAGACGCTGCGCGCCTGGGCGCCCGCGAACACGACGAGCTCGCCCTTCCAGCCCGCCTGGCCGACGAGCGAGACGATGTCGCAGAGCGCGCCGAGCGCGGTGATCTCGCCGCTCAGGCGGAAGACGGGGCCGTCGTCCGCGTCGCGCTTGCCGTCCTCGCCGACGTAGCGCATCACGATGAGGTGCTGCGGCGCGGGCATGAGGCGGAACGCGCCCTGACGCGCTCGCAACCTTTGGCTCGCCGTCTTCCCGACGGGGTGCGCCGTGCCGGTCGCGTCGACGCGCACGAGCTCGAGGCGCTCGTCATCCATTCAGCAGCGTTATAGCGTACCTACCCGCCGCCGGTGCTAAGTTCGGTCGCGTGAGCGCGCCCGCGTTGCCCGAGTCGCCGGCCGCGCTCGACGTCGCGCTGAGCCGCGCGCGCTACCTCGCCGACCCGGACCTCGCCGTCACGGCGTGGCTCGCGCTCCAGATGGATCGGCCGGTCTTGCTCGAGGGCCCCGCGGGCGTCGGCAAGACGGACCTCGCGCGTGCCGCCGCCGAGGCGCTCGGCCGCGAGGTGGTCCGCCTCCAGTGCTACGAAGGCCTCGACGAGGCGAAGGCCCTCTACGAGTGGGACTACGCGAAGCAGATGCTCTACACGCAGCTCCTCCGCGACGCGGTGGGCAAGGAGCTCGGCGCGGCGTCGTCGATCGCCGAGGCGGCGAGCCTCGTCGCGAGGAGCGAGGCGACGTTCTTCAGCGAGGGCTTCCTCGTCGCGCGGCCGCTGTTGAAGGCCCTCCGGAGCGACGCGCCCGTCGTGCTGCTCATCGACGAGGTCGACCGCGCCGACCCCGAGTTCGAGGCGTTCTTGCTCGAGCTCCTCTCCGAGATGCAGGTCACCATCCCCGAGCTCGGCACCGTGCGGGCCGCGCATCCGCCGCTCGTGCTGCTCACGACGAACGGCACGCGCGACATGACCGAGGCGCTGCGGCGCCGCTGCCTGCACGCGTTCCTCGACTACCCGCCGCCCGCGCGCGAGGTCGCGATCTTGAAGATCCACGTACCCGGCATCGAGGCGCGCCTCGCCGAGCACGTCGCCGCCTTCGCGGCGAAGCTCCGCGCGATGGATCTCGAGAAGCACCCCGCCATCAGCGAGACGATCGACTGGGCGCGCGCCATCCTGCTGCTCGGGCGTGCGTCGATCGACGAGGCCACGCTGCGCGCGACGCTCGGCGTGTTGGTCAAGCACGAGGCCGACCGCGCCGACGTCCGGCCGTTGCTCGCCGGGCTCGCGCGCGCGCTTGACGCGACCCCGCCCGAAGAGAACCATCCGCGATAGCGGCCACGCCGCCGCCGCTCGACGAAGACCGCCCGCGCGATGGACCCCCGAAGCCCCGAGCCACGAGAGCCGAGCGCCGCGTCGCTCAAGTCCGTCGGCAAGACGATCGCGGGGAAATACGTGCTCGGGCGCGTCCTCGGCGAGGGCGGCATGGGCAGCGTGTTCGAGGCGGAGCACGTCGAGATCGGCAAGAGGGTCGCGATCAAGATCGTGCGCGAGCTCCGCGGCCAGGAGAGCGAGGCCGGCGCCCGCTTCGCCCGCGAGGCGCGCGCCGCCGCCGCCGTCGACAGCGATCACATCGTGCAGGTGTACGACGTCGGGCAGGATCCCGAGCTCGGCCTCTACATGGTGATGGAGCTGCTCGCGGGCGAGGACCTCGGGAGCCTCGTCGCGCGGACCGGCAGGCTCGACGCCACGGCGGCGCTCGCGATCGCCGATCAGGTCGCGGCGGGCCTCGAGAAGGCGCACGCAGCCGGCGTCGTGCACCGCGACATGAAGCCCGACAACGTGTTCCGGAAGGCGCGCGACGACGGCTCGGCGGTGGTGAAGCTCGTCGACTTCGGCGTCGCGAAGGTGGTGCGCGAGGTGCGCTCGGCCGCGGCCGGGGGCGGCGGCGCGCTCACGCGGTCCGGCGCGGTGCTCGGGAGCCCGTGTTACATGGCGCCGGAGCAGGCCCTCGGGCTGCCGGACGTCGATCATCGCGTCGACATCTACGGCGTCGGCGCGCTCCTGTACGAGCTCTTGACGGGCGCGCGCGCGTTCCCCGAGAAGGCGACGTACGAGCAGACCATCGTGCCGATCTTGACGTCGACGGCGCCGCGCGTGTCCGCCACGCTGAAGACGGTCTCGCCCGCGATCGATCAGCTCGTCGCGGACCTCATGAACCCGAAGCCGGAGCTCCGGCCGCAGACGATGCGCGACGTGCGCAAGCGCCTCGCGAAGATCCAGCCGGGCGTCGACGAGGCGCGCATCCGCGTGCGGCTCGCGCCGTCGAGCCCGGGCTCTTCCGACTCGGGGTCGCGGGCGCCGCGCACGGGCGGCGCGGTGGTGACGGATTTCTCCGAGGCGTCGACGATCGTCGCGCCGCCGAGCCGCCTTCGGAGGCGGCAGCGCTGGCTCGTGATGGGCGGGGCCATGCTGTTCGGCGGGGCGCTCGCCGTCATCGTGTTCACGTGGGGCTTCGGTCGCGCGCGCGTGAAGGCGCCGGACCCGCCGAAGGCCGCGGCTGCGATGACCGCCGAGCCTGCGCCGCTCGCGTCCGCGGCGCCGAGCGCGCCGGCGAGCGCCGAAGTCTCGAGCGCGCCGGTTGCCTCCGTCGCGCCGT
>DASYCF010001407.1:0-6292 GCA_036500365.1 Byssovorax sp. | reverse complement strand
GCAAATCTTCGCGCGGTACGGCGTGCCCATCCCCAAGGGCGAGCCGACGCGCGACGTCGCCGAGGTCGCCGCGATCTCCGAGCGGCTCATCGCCGAGACGAAGATCCCCGTCGTCGTCGTCAAGGCGCAGATCCACGCGGGCGGCCGCGGCAAGGGCGGCGGCGTCAAGGTCGCGAAGGGCGGCGCCGCCGAGGCGACCGAGCTCGCGAAGAAGATCCTCGGCATGCAGCTCGTCACGAAGCAGACGGGCCCCGCCGGGCAGAAGGTGCGCCGCCTCTACGTCGAGCAGGGCCTCGACATCGCGCGCGAGCTCTACGTCGCGCTGCTCGTCGACCGCGAGGCGCGCAAGATCGCCGTCATCGCCTCGACCGAGGGCGGGATGGACATCGAGGAGGTCGCCGAGAAGACCCCCGAGAAGATCATCACCGAGCGCGTCGACCCCGTGCTCGGCCTCGCGCCGTTCCAGGTGAAGAAGCTCGCCGTCGCGCTCGGCCTCGCCGACAAGGACCTCTCGCGCCAGCTCGCGAAGGTGCTCGACGGCCTGTACCGGATGTTCGTCGCCGAGGACTGCTCGCTCGTCGAGGTGAACCCGCTCGTCGTGACGAAGGACGCCAAGATCGTCGCGCTCGACGCGAAGGTCGCCTTCGACGACAGCGCAGACTTCCGCCACAAGGAGTGGAACGATCTGCGCGACGTCGACGAGGAGGATCCGGTCGAGCTCCAGGCGAAGAAGGCGGGCCTCAGCTACGTCTCGCTCGACGGCGACATCGGCTGCCTCGTCAACGGCGCCGGCCTCGCGATGGCGACGATGGACATCATCCAGCACTACGGCGGCTCGCCCGCGAACTTCCTCGACGTCGGCGGCGGCGCCTCGCAGGAGCAGGTGAAGACCGCCTTCCAGATCATCCTGAAGAGCGACAAGGTGAAGGGCATCTTCGTCAACATCTTCGGCGGCATCATGCGCTGCGACATCGTCGCGTCGGGCGTCGTCGCCGCGTCGAAGGAGCTCGGCCTCTCGGTGCCGCTCGTCGTGCGGCTCGAGGGCACGAACGTCGAGCTCGGCAAGAAGATCCTCGACGAGAGCGGACTCGCCATCCAGAGCGCGGCGTCGATGGCCGACGGCGCGAAGAAGATCGTCGCAGCCGTGGGCAAGGCCTGAGGGACAGATGAGCATCCTCGTCGACAAGAGCACCCGCGTCGTCTTCCAGGGCATCACGGGCGAGTTCGGCTCGCTCCACGCGAAGGCGTGCATCGCCTACGGCACCCAGGTCGTCGCCGGCGTCACGCCCGGCCGCGCCGGCCAGAAGTTCGAGAACACCGTCCCGATCTTCGACACCGTCGATCAGGCCGTGAAAGAGGCCGGCGCCGACGTGTCGTGCATCTTCGTGCCGCCGCCGTTCGCCGCCGACGCCATCGCCGAGGCGATCGACGCGGGCGTGCGCCTCGTCGTCGCCATCACCGAGGGCATCCCCGTCCTCGACATGGTGAAGACGCGCCGTTACCTCGAGGCGAAGAACGCCGACCGCGCGCTCCTCGGCCTGCCGCCGACGCTGCTCGTCGGCCCGAACTGCCCCGGCGTCATCACGCCCGACGAGTGCAAGATCGGCATCATGCCGGGCAAGATCCACAAGAAGGGCCCGATCGGCGTCCTGTCGAAGTCGGGCACGCTCACGTACGAGGCCGTCGGTCAGCTGTCCGCGCTCGGCATCGGCCAGTCGACGTGCATCGGCATCGGCGGCGATCCCGTCGCCGGCCTCGACTTCATCGACGTGCTCAAGATGTTCAACGCCGACGGCGCGACCGAGGGCGTGATCATGATCGGCGAGATCGGCGGCAGCGCCGAGATCCGCGCGGCCGAGTGGATCCACGCCAACATGAAGAAGCCCGTCGCCGCCCTCATCGCCGGCCGCGCCGCCCCGCCGGGCAAGCGCATGGGCCACGCCGGCGCGATCATCTCGGGCGGCAAGGGCACGGCGGCCGAGAAGATCGCGGCGCTCGAGGCGGCCGGCATCAAGGTCGCGCCGACGCCGGGCGACATGGCGTCGACGCTGAAGTCACTGCTCAAGTAGGCGAGGCGGGAGTCCCTCAACCCCCCTAACCCCCCTTCTCCCGGAGGGAGAAGGGGGGGAATCAGACGTCGCGAGGCGGGGTGGTTCATCGCGCCAGACATCCCGATTCACGGTGCTTCGTCGCGCCAGCGATCCATGCCCGATGGACGTGTCCCCCCTTCTCCCTTCGGGAGAAGGGGGTTAGGGGGTTGAGGGACTCCAACAGCCCTACTTCACCGGCGGCTTCTCGAACCAGGCGAGCTCCGCCGTCTGCGAGGGCTCCTGCGGCGCGAGCAGCAGCGCGATGCGCGCGGTCTCGTGGAGCTCCTCGCGCGTGAACGCGCCCTCGGCGGCCTTCTTCAGCTCGGCGTCATCGGCGAGGAAGCCGACGAACCAGTCGAACGGGTGGGGCCTGCCGCGGAGCGAGCGCTTCACGTTGCGCGCGAGCTCGGCCATCTCGGGCTGCGCGCGGAGGGCCGCCAGCACGTCGGCGCCGCCTTCGCCCGTCGCGGCGCGGTAGGCGAGGGTCGTCGCCATGAGCCGCCTGCTGTCGGCCTTCCATGCCTTCGCGAGCACGGGCGAGCGCTCGGCGGCGCGCTCGACGATGATCTCGACGAGCGCGGACTGTGCCTCGACCTCGAGGTGGCCGTCGGGCCACGCCTCCTCGGCGGCCTTCGCCGCGGCGAGGATGCCGGGAGCGACCGAGAGGTCGTGCGCGACGTCGAGCTTCACGCGGAGCGACTGCACCAGGATGTCGTAAGCAGCCGCGAGCGTCGGCTTGTGGCCGGCCTTCTGCGCGCGCTTCACGAGATCCTCGGCGCGGGCGATCGCGGAGTCGCCCTCCTTCGTGTACATCGCGTCATCCTCGCCGGTCTCCCAGCGCTTGCGGCGCGCCTCGAGCTCCTCGGTGTCGAACGGCGGCATCGCGGCGAGGCGCTCGCGCATCGCCTTCGTCGCCGGGAGGTCGCGCGTCCACGCGTAGCCGCGGAGCTCGCGGTCGTAGGTGTCGGTGCGCTGCGGGGCGAGCACCTCACCCTGCGCGGTGAGCTCGGCGGCGCGCGCGAGCGACGGCTCCTTGGCGAGCGCGGCGAGCACCGCCTCCCGCTTTGGGCCCTCGAGCAGTCCGGAGACCAGCCCGGCCGCCTGCTCCGTGCCGGGGACGAGCGTCTTCGTCTGGAAGTAGGGATCGAGCACGGTCAGGAGGCCGAGCTCCTCGCACGCGTCGGCGAGGTTCTCGGTGATGAGCGCGCTGTCGGGCTCGAGGCGGAGCGCCGCCTCGAGCTGCTTCACCGCGTCGCGCACGTGCGCGACGTCGCCCGTGGCCTGGTAGCGGCCGAGGTCCGCCGTCGCCGCGTTGTTCGCCGACGCCGAGTCGTGCGCCGCGCGAGCGCTGCGCGCGGCGGCGACCTTCGCGAACGCGCGATCCGCCTCGGCGAAGCGGCCGTCACGCAGCGCGCGCTTCGCGCCCGCCTCGTCGATGAGCTCGCGCACGGCATCGTCCTTTTGGTCGGCCTTCTGGAGCCACGCGAGGTCGTCGTCGAGGTCGGTCGCGAGGTGAGCGCGGAGGAGCGCGGCGCGCGAGCGGAGCTTCTCCTCGACCTTCGAGTCCGCGTACACGGCCTCGACGATCTTGCGCGCGCGCGCCGTGAGGCCGAGCTCGCGCAGGGTGCCGGCGAGGGTCAGCGAGACCTCGGGGTCCTTGCGATCGAGCAGCGCGGCGAACTCCTTGTCGGCGTCGGCCGTGCGGCCGAGCCGGTGGTAGACCTGACCGAGGCTCAGGTGGAAGAGCGCGTCGCCCTCGGCCTCGACGCGGATGGCGAGGAGCACGCGCTCCGCCTCGGCGAGGAGCTTCTTCTTCTCGGCACCCGAGGCCGCGCGGACGCGCAGCAGCTTGATGCTGCCGAGCGCGATCGACGCGGGGACGACGGCGCCCTGCTCGGCGAACGCGTCGCGAAGGCGCGCGAGCTCGGGGTCGTGCTGCATGCGCTCGACGAGCCACGTCCGGAAGAGGCCGACCTGCTCGCCCTCGGGCGCGAGGCGGAGCTTCGTCTCGAGGTCGGGCGGGAACTTTCCGAGCTGCGCGTCGGAGACGTACTTCTCCTGTTTGGCCTGCGCCGCGCCGTGATACGCGCGCTGCGCGGCCTGGAACGCGGCCATGCGCTCGTCGACGAGGTCGGTGAGCACGCGGTCGGCGCGCGGGAGGTCGCCCGCGTCGGCGACGCACCGCGCGAGGAGCTGCTGCGCGTCGGCCGTGAGCCTGCCGGGAGCGCCGAGCGCCTCGAGCGTCTTCACGCAGTCCTTCGGGTTCGTCATGCGCTGCTGCGCCGCGAGCGCCGCCGCGAGCGTCTGATGGCCGGGGTGCGCCGCGACCTCCTTCGTGAGCGTCTTCAGCTCGGCGACCTGCGCGAGCTCGGCGTCGGCCTTCTCGGCGTCCTTCGCCTCGCGGAGGCGCACCACGATCTGGCCGACGCGCGGGCCGCTCGCCGCGTGCTGCCACGCCTCGACCGACGAGGCGGCCTCGACGAAGAGCGACGGCGCGTCGCCGAAGCCGTCGATGATCTTGTACGCGCTCTCGATCGACGCGGGCTCCACGGGCTCCTTCACGTAGAGCGCGAGGGCGGCGAGGGGCCGCGCGTCGACGAGGCGATCGGCGAGCTCGCGGCGCGCGTGGCCGAGGCGCGCCTTCACCTTCGGCGCGTCGTTGCCGCCGTCGGCCACGTGCGCCGCGGACTCGAGCACGGTCAGCGCCGCGCGCCCGTTGGCGACGTCCTTCGCGCCGATTTGATCCGCCCACTTCTCGAGGCGCTCCGTGAGCAGGGCAGCCGGCTTGCCGACGCGTGACGGCCCTGGCAGATCGTCGAACGCGGCGACCACGCGGCCGATCGCGTCGACCGAGGCCGCCGTCGCCGGCTCCTCGACGCCCGCCGCCGCGACGCGCACCGCGCCGAGCGCCGCCTCGCCGACGTCGGCGTGGGCCCAGTGATCGCGCGCCGTCGCCGTGTACTTCTCGAGCGCCGCGCGTCGATCCGACGACTCGAGCGCGCGCGCCTCGGCGATGGCGGCGCCGACCTTGCGATCGGGCGAGTCGAGGTAGCTTTGGACGCCGACGGCGCCGAGCGCGATCGCCGCGCCGCCGACGATGACGCCCTGCCACGCGCGCGCGACCGGACCGAGCCGCTCCTTCGCCGCGAACTGCCAGCTGCCGCCGCCCGCGTTGCGCACGCGGTACGCGGCGAGCGGGAACACCGGCAAGAAGAAGATCGACACGAAGTACGTCGCGATGTGCCAGCCGTCGGCGCGCTCGTCGCGCGTGCCGTAGAGGCCGAAGCCGCAGCCGTTCAGACGGAAGAGCGGCGGCGCGCTCGTGATCGGGCGCGCCGCGTGGAGCGACTTGCGCGCGGCCTCCTTGAGCGTGCTCGGCACGTTGCTCTTGCGGACCGCCTTCATCACGCGGTCGCTCGCGTCGCGCTTGCCGGCGTGCGCGAGCCAGCGCCCGTGCGTGAGCCGCACGAACGCGTCGGCGTGATCGACCGCCGCGGTGAGCTCGTCCTTCACGTCGCCGACCGGCGCGATGGCCTTGGCGCGGGCGACGAGGGCCGCGTACGTCGGCGCCTCGGCGCCCTGGCGATACGCGTGGGCGCCGGCGTCGGCCTCGCCCGCGAGCCGCACGAGCACGGCGACCTCACCGACGAGCGACGCCACGCGCGCCGAGAGGAAATCGCTGCCCTTCTCGATCTCGGCGAGCGTCGTGTCGAGCTTCGCGAGCACGCCCTCGTCGAGCGCGGTCACGACCAGGTTCACGCGGGCGCGCATCGACGGCCAGTCGCCGCGCGCGGGGTCGGGCTCGAGCACCTGCTCGGCGACGAGCGAGTCCACGTGCTTGATGCCGGCTGCGATTTCGTCGAGTGCGGTCACGAGCTGCTCCTCTGCGATCCGTCCGTCGGGTTGGCTGTCGAGGGATAGAGCCTCGCCGGTCGCCGCCGTCGCACGGTTTCGACGCCGCGCGACCGCATTTTTTCACCCCGGCGGCGGCGCCCCTCGAGCTCCGCGCGGGTGATACGTTCGTGCCGATGCTCCGCCCCGTGCCTCTTACGCGCGTCGCCTGCTTCTCTGCCCTCCTTTTTGCCGTCGCGTGCCATCGCGACGCGCCGCCCGACGATTCCGCGCCTCCCGCCGCGTCGCACGGCTCGCGCGGAGAGCACGCCAGGCACGACAAGGCGCCGCCCGCCGACGCGCGCTCGGCC
>DASYCF010001406.1:0-2188 GCA_036500365.1 Byssovorax sp. | reverse complement strand
GCTCGCCTGCTCGCCGCGTACGCGCCCGAGGCCGGCTCGGTCGAGGGCGCCGACGCCTGGCTCGTCGAGGCGGCGCGGCACGGATACGTCGCGCTGCTGCGCGCGGACACGTCGGGCGTCGAGCGGGTCGAGCGGGCGCCTGCGGTGCCGGGGGCCGCCGAGCGCGCCGTCGTCGTCACGACCCGCGGCGCGCGCTACCCGTTCACGCGCCGCGCCGACGGGGCGTTCGGCCTGTCGGCGTTCACGATCGAGCTCGTCGCCGAGGCCGAGCGCGCGCTGCGTGACGCCGACGTGATCGATCAAGCTGCGCGCGACTACACGCGAGGCGCGGCGACCGCGACGCCTCGCCAAGCGACGCCGCCGTAGCCTGGACGTCTCGACCGTCTAGAGGACCATCGTGCGGCGACCCTCGACGATGACGCGGCGCTCGAGGTGGGCGCGGACGGCGCGGGCGAGGACGACGCGCTCGACGTCGCGGCCGACGCGCACGAGCTCGTCGGGGCCCATGCGGTGGGTCACGCGCGCGACGTCTTGCTCGATGATCGGGCCCTGGTCGAGGTCCTTGGTCGCGTAGTGCGCCGTCGCGCCGATGAGCTTCACGCCGCGCGCGTGCGCCTGGTGGTAGGGCTTCGCACCCTGGAACGCGGGCAAGAAGCCGTGGTGGATGTTGATGACGACCGGCGCCTCGCGGAGGAACTCGTCGCTCAAGACCTGCATGTAGCGCGCGAGCACGACGAGGTCGACGTGGTGGCGCTTCAGGAGCTCGAGCACCTGCTGCTCCTGCTCGCGCTTCGTGTCGGGCGTGACGGGCAGCGCGACGAACGGCACGCGGAAGCTCGCGGCGACGGCCTCGAGCTCGGCGTGGTTCGAGACGACGAGCGGGATCTCGCACGCGAGCTCGCCCGTCTGCTGGCGCAGCAAGAGGTCGTAGAGGCACGTGGGATCCTTCGTGACGAGGATCGCGACGCGCGGCAGGACGTCGCCGTAGCCGACGCTCCACGTCGCCGAGAGCTGCTGCGCGAGCTCGGCGAAGCTCGCCTCGAGCGCGCGCCGGCCGGTCGAGCCGCCGAGCTTCTTCGCGGCCTCCGGCGTCGAGAGCCCGGCGAGGTCGACGACGACGCGCATCGCGAAGCGCGCGCCGCCTTCCGCGTGCACGTCCGTGTGGTTCGACGCGTCGAGGATGTTGAGCCCGAGCTCGTAGAAGAAGCCGGACAGGCGCGCGACGAGCCCGGGTTGATCGGGCGCGGCGACGAGGAACGTGGCGATGGCGGAGCTCTGCACGCGAGCCCCTTCGCCGAACGGCGCGCGAGGATCAAGCGCCGTCGGTGGCGCGGGCTTCCCGCGGCGCGGGCGCGCGCCTACGTCGCTCGGCGTGACGACCGACCTCGATCTCGTCGAACGCCTGCTCCGCGCGCCGGTCGACGCGTCCGCGATCGACGACGGGGCCGCGTGGTGGCCCGTGCACGACGCGGCGACCGCGGGCGCCTCGTCGACGATCGCGGCGGCCGCGCTCGGCGGCGCGGCGGCCGACCGGCTCGCGTGGGCGTTCTCGGCCGGGTACCGCGCGGCGCTCGCGGCCCTCTTGCCCGAGCTCGGCGGCTTACGCGTCGCCCTCTGCGCGACCGAGCGCGGCGGGGCCCACCCCCGCGCGATCGAGTCGACCCTCACGGCGGCGGGCGACGGCGCGTTCACGCTGCGCGGGGAGAAGCGCTGGACGACGATGGCGCTCGGCGCCGACGCGCTGCTCGTCGTCGCGCGCGTCGCCGAGGGAGAAGCGGCGAGGCCCACGCTCAAGGTCGCGCGCGTCTCGGTCGACGCGCCCGGCGTCACGCGCACGCGCATGCCCGACCCGCCGTTCTGCCCCGAGATCGATCACGCCGAGGTGCGCTTCGAAGACGTGCGCGTCGAGGCGGGCGCCGTGCTCGCGGGCGACGGCTACGCCGACGTCTTGAAGCCGTTTCGCACGCGCGAGGACGCGCACGTGCTCGCTGCGGCGCTCGGTCACGTGGTCGGCTCGACGCGGCGATTCTCGCTCGATCGCGGCCTCGCCGAGCGGGCGCTCGCGCTGCTCGTCTCGCTCGAGCGCGTCGCGCTCGCGCCGCCGCTCGCGTGGTCGACGCACGTCGCGCTCGCGGGCGTCCTCGCGCTCGCGCCGCCGCTCTTGCTCGAGCTCGCGACCGCGCTCGAC
>DASYCF010001405.1:0-7280 GCA_036500365.1 Byssovorax sp. | reverse complement strand
GGCGACGGCGCGGCCGATTTCAAGCCGATCGCGCACCTGTACAAGACGCAGGTCTACGCGCTCGCCGCGCACCTCGGCGTGCCCGAGGTCATCCAGAGGCGCCCGCCGACGACCGACACCTACGCGCTCGAGCAAGGGCAGGACGAGTTCTACTTCTCGCTCTCGTACGACAAGATGGACCTCTGCCTCTTCGCGAAGAACCACGGCTACACGCCGGAGGAGGCGTGCGACGCGGTCGGCGTGTCGGCCGAGCAGGTCGCCGGCGTGTTCGCCGACATCGACCGCAAGCGCAAGGCGACGCGCTACCTCCACGCGCGCCCTCTCCTCGTCGAGCCGATCGCCGAGCTCGACGCGCTCGAGCGAGGCTAGGCCGTGTGCGGCATCGCGGGCATCTACGACGGTCACGAGCCAGCGCCGCGTCAGCTCCTCTGCGCGATGGGGGGCGAGATCGCGCACCGCGGACCGGATGGCACCGGCCTGTACCTCGACGGGCGCTTCGGCATGGTCAACATGCGCCTCGCCATCGTCGACATCGCGGGCGGTGATCAGCCCATCGCGAACGCCGACCGCAAGCTCTGGGTCATGCAGAACGGCGAGATCTACAACGCGCCCGAGCTCCGCGCCGAGCTCGAGGCGCTCGGCCACGCCTTCACCTCGCGCTCCGACACGGAGGTCATCGTCCACGCGTACGAGGCGTGGGGCGAGCGCTGCCTCGACAAGCTGAACGGCGAGTTCGCCTTCGCGATCTGGGACCGCGAGCGGCGCGAGCTCTTCCTCGCGCGCGATCGGTTCGGCATCCGCCCGCTGTTCGTCGCCTGGTTCGGCGCGACGCTCGTCTTCGCGTCGGAGGTGAAGGCGATCCTCCGCCACCCGCGGGCGAGCCGCGCGCTCGATCCCGTCGCGCTCCACGAGACGCTGCACCTCTGGCAGACGCTGCCCGATCGCACGGCGTTCGTGGGCGTCCGCGAGCTCGCGCCGGGCTCGCTGATGCGCGTCGGTCCGTCGGGCGTGATCGAGGAGCGCCGGTGGTGGGACCTCCGCTACGCCGCGCGCGACGAGCCGACCGCCAGCGCCGCCGCGCGCCTCGCCGACGAGGTGCTCGAGAAGCTCACGGAGGCGACGCGGATCCGCCTGCGCGCGGACGTGCCGGTCGGCGTGTACCTGAGCGGCGGGCTCGACTCGTCGGCGACCGCGGCGCTCGTGCGGCGCCTCACGTCGCAGCCCGTCAAGGCGTTCTCGCTCGCGTTCGAGGATCCCGTCTACGACGAGCGCGCGTTCCAGAAGCAGATGGCGTCGGCGCTCGGCGTCGATCTCGTCTCCATCGACGTGCGCGCGCGCGACGTGGCCGACGTCTTCCCCGACGTCGTGCGCGCGTGGGAGAAGCCGACGCTCCGCACGTCGCCCGCGCCGCTCATGCTCCTCTCGCGAGCGGTGCGCGCGAGCGGCTACAAAGTCGTCCTCACGGGCGAGGGCGCCGACGAGATCTTCGCGGGCTACGACGTCTTCAAGGAGGACAAGATCCGCCGCTTCTGGGCCAAGCAGCCCGCGTCGAAGGCGCGGCCGCGGCTCTTCGGGCGCCTGCACCAGTACGTCGCGCGCGATCTCTCGCGCACGGCCGCGCTCCTCTACGGCCGCGGGCTCGACGAGACGCAGGACCCGCTCTACAGCCATCGCCTGCGGTTCGAGGGCGGCGCGCGCTCCGTGCGCCTCTTCTCCGCGTCGACGCTCGAGGCGTCGGTCGCTGCCGGCGATCCCGCGGCGCGGCTCGTCGCGATGCTCACGCCCGAGTTTCACGCGATGAGCGCGCTCTCGCGCGCGCAGGTGCTCGAGCAGAAGACGTTCATGGAGGGCTTCCTCTTGCACGCGCAGGGCGACCGCATGCTCATGTCGAGCTCGGTCGAGGGCCGGTTTCCGTTCCTCGACGTCGACGTCGTCGAGCACGCGGCGCAGATCCCCGACGCGCTCCGCATGCTCGGCCTCCGCGAGAAGCACATCTTGCGCAAGGCCGTCGGGCCCTTGCTGCCCGAGCTCATCGCGAAGCGGCCGAAGCACCCGTACCGCGCGCCGATCCTGCAGGCCTTCGTCGGCGAAGGTCGACCCGAGTACGTCGACGCGTGCCTCTCGGAGGCGCGCGTGACCGAGGCGGGCGTGCTCGACGCGGGCGCGGTCTCGCGCCTCGTGGCGCGGTGCGAGAAGGGCGCGGCGACCGGCGTCACCGAGCGCGACGAGATGGCGCTCACCTTCGCGCTCTCCACCATGCTCCTCCACGAGGCGTTCGTCCGCGCGCCGACGCTCGCGCCGCCCGCCACGCCGACGCGCTTCGTCGAAGGCGATCAGTGCGACTCCGCCGCGGGTCGCGAGCGCGCCTCGTGACGTCGTCAGTCGCGCTTCATCGCGTGGAGCATCAGCCCGCGCTCGTAGCGGGCGCGGGCTTCCTCGTCGCTGAGGTCGTCCTGCACGGTGAGCGGCGCGTAGCCGTACTCGACGAGCGCGTCGTTCATGATGACGCCGAGCCGCGAGCGCGTGTGCGGCGAGAGCTTCTTGTACCGGCCGACGCTCCCGCCGTCGATCTTCGCCTTCTTGAAGGCCTTGAAGTCGCCGAGGCCGATCGAGTCCTTCTTCGCGAGCGCGCGCTGCACGAGCGCCTCGTCGGCCTCCTCGCCGATCGAGCGGAACATGTCGGCGATGACGGCGTCGGGGTTCGCGACGAGGTCCTCGTAGCGGATCAGGATGGCGCTCTCGGGGTGGTCCTTCGCGAACCGGACGAGGCGCGCAGTCGTGTCCTTCCACAGGTGGGCGAACGCCTCGTCGGGGAAGCGGTGCCGCGCGATGTACTCGTGGAACTCGGGCAGGTATGCCTGGTTCTGCGTGGAGACCTCTTGCAGCGAGCAGACCGTGTCGGCGCCGTGACGGATGAGGCAGATGAAGTTCGCGTGACCGACGCAGAGCTCCTCGAGCTCGTCGATGTAGAACGCGTCCTGCGATGTCTTCGAGGCCCAGCGCGGCTTGTGCTGCTTCTCGGCGATCGTGCGGAAGATGCCGAACGTGAACTCGCGGAAGCGCGCGAGCACGTCGGCCGGGTCGACGCCGGCGAAGGCCGGACTGTTGAGAGGGCCCATGCGCACGCCCTCACCGATCACCTCGTGGCGCAGGAAGCGCCCCGCGGCCGTGAACACGTACGTCTCCGGCGGGCAGGAGATGTTCGGGTGGCCGTCGAGCAGCCTGCGCACGAGCGTCGTGCCGCTGCGCGGCAGGCCGAGGACGATGATGCCTTCGTGCTTCACGCGCTGCTTCCTCCGTCGGGGGTGAGCGCGCACCGTAACACGCACCCATTCGTGATGACCACCGCGGAGACTGCGAGCCGATGAACGATCCCACGACCCTTCGAGACCTCGTGCGCGAGCACGCGACCGCGACGCCGGACGCGCCCGCCATCGGCGCCCCCGGGCGCGCCCCGTTGACGTACGCCGGCCTCGCGCGGCACATCGACGACGTCGGGCGCGCGCTCCGCGCGGCGGGCGTCGCGCGCAACGACCGCGTCGCGATCGTCCTCCCGAACGGGCCCGAGATGGCGACGGCGTTCGTCGCGATCGGCGCGTTCGCGACCGCGGCGCCGCTGAACCCGGCGTACCGCGACGCGGAGTTCGACTTCTTCATCGGCGACTTGAAGCCGAAGATCCTCGTCGTGAAGCGCGGGCTCGACTCGCCGAGCCGCGCCGTCGCCGCGCGTCACGGCGTGCCCGTCGTCGAGCTCGAGCCGGCCGCCGATTTCGCCGGCCGGTTCACCCTCGCGGTCGACGCGCCCTCGAGCGACGCGGCGCCGGACCCCGCGGAGCCGAGCGACGTCGCGCTCGTGCTGCACACGTCGGGGACGACGTCGCGGCCGAAGATCGTGCCGCTCGCGCACGCGAACGTCACCGCGTCGGCGACGAACATCCGGCGCGTCCTCGCGCTCGAGCCGCGCGACCGCGTGCTCAACGTGATGCCGCTCTATCACATCCACGGGCTCATCGGCGCCGAGCTCTCGTCGCTGCGCGCCGGCGCGAGCGTGCACTGCTCGCCGGGCTTCGACGCGCGCCGCTTCTTCGACTGGTACGACGAGATCCGGCCCACGTGGTACTCCGCGGTGCCGACCATTCACCAAGCCGTCCTCGCGGCGGCGGCCGGGCACGAGGCGCTGATCGCGTCGCATCGCCTCCGCTTCGTGCGCTCTTCGTCCGCGTCGCTCCCGCCGATGGTCATGGCCGAGCTCGAGCGCGTGCTCGGCGCGCCTGCCGTCGAGGCATACGGCATGACCGAGGCGTCGCACCAGATGGCGTCGAACCCGCTGCCGCCAGGCGCGCGCAAGCCCGGCTCCGTGGGCCTGCCGACGATCAAGGTCGAGATCATGGGCAACGACGGGGCGCTCCTGCCGCCGAACGCGCGCGGCGAGATCGTCATCAGCGGCAAGAGCGTCACGCGCGGCTACGAGAGCAACCCCGCCGCGAACGCGACCGCGTTCACGAACGGATGGTTTCGCACGGGCGACGAGGGCTACAAAGACGAGGACGGGTACGTGTTCCTGTCCGGCCGCCTGAAGGAGATCATCAACAAGGCCGGCGAGAAGATCAGCCCGCGCGAGATCGACGAGGTGCTGATGGCGCACGCCGCCGTCCACCAGGCCGTCACGTTCGCGCTGCCGCACCCGACGCTCGGCGAGGACGTCGCCGCGATCGTCGTCCTCAAGCCCGGCGCCGTCGCCGACGAGGACGCGATCCGCCAGTTCGCGGGCGAGCGTCTGAGCGAGTTCAAGGTCCCGCAGCGCGTGCTCATCGTCGCCGAGGCGCCCAAGGGGCCGACCGGCAAGATGAAGCGCGTCGGCCTGCACGAGCACTTCGCCGCAGAGCTCGCCGCCGCGCCGTACGTCGCGCCGCGCACCGACGTCGAGGAGAAGCTCGCGCGCGTCTGGGCCGAGGAGCTCAAGGTCGAGCGCGTCGGCGTGAACGACAACTACTTCGTGCTCGGCGGTGACTCGCTGCAGGCCGTCATGCTCGGCGCGCGGGCCAAGCAGGCGGGCGTGCCCTTCACGCCGAACCTCCTGTTCGCGCACCCCACGATCGCCGGGCTCGCCGCCGCGCTCGCCGCGCCCGCGGCGGCGCCTTCGGTGGCGACGACGACCGCGCGCGACGACGCTGCGATCGTGGAGGCAGCGAAGGCGGCGGGCGTTGCGCCCGCGGACATCGAGGACGCGTACCCGACGCTGCCCTTCCAGCACGGCCTCGTGTCACGCTACGAGCCGCGCCTCTCGCCGTCGTCGCTGGTCACCACGTGGGTGCTCGAGGGCCCGCTCGACGACGCCGCGCTCGACCGCGCCTTCCAGCGCGTCGTCGATCGCCGGCCGATCCTGCGCACGGGCTTCGTGAAGTCGGGCCCGCGCGACACGACGCAGATCGTGCTCGCGCGCGTCACCGCGTCGGTCGAGCGCCACGACGTGGCGCACCTCGAGGGCGCCGCGCAGGGCGCCGAGCGGGAGGCGATCGTCGCCGCCGCGCACGTGAAGCCGTTCTCGCTGGTCGCGCCGCCGCTCGTTCGCTTGGTGCTCCTCCGCCTCGGGGCGGATCGGCACCAGCTCTCGATCGTGTGGTTCCACGCGATCGCGGACCTCTGGTCGGTCGGCCTCGTCGAGCGCGAGCTCGCCGCCGTCTACGACGAGGAGGTGCGCGCCGCGCCGACGACGGCGGCGCCGACCACCTCGTTCCACGCCTTCGTCGACACGGCGCGCGCGCGCGTCGACGCCGCCGAGCAGCGCGCGTTCTGGGCCGCGCAGCTCTCGGGCACGAGCGACGCGAAGCTCGACGCGTTCTCGCAGGATCCGCGCGGCGGCCTTCGGCTGCCGAGCGCGGCGCGCGAGGTCGTCTCGCGATCGATCGACCAGGCGACCGTGCAGGCGCTGACGACGTGGTGCCGGCAGCACGCCGTGACGCTGAGCACGCTCCTGCACGGCGCGTGGGCGCTCGTCGCGGGCCACTACGTGCGCACGGACGACGTCGTGTTCGGCGTCGTGCTGTCCGGTCGATGGGGCGAGGTGGGCGGCGTCGACGCCATCGTCGGTCCCACGCTGGGCGCCGTGCTGCTGCGCGTGCGGCTCCAGCAACAGGAGGCGCTCGCGCCGTGGCTGCTCGACGTACAGGCGCGCTTCGCCGACATGCAGCGGTTCACGCACACGCGCTGGGAGGTGATCGCCGGGTCGTTCGTGCCGCCGCGCCGCAACGTGCCCGCGTGGAGCACGCTCGTCGTCGAGAACCTGCCGCCCGAGCTCTGGGAGCGCCCGTCGACCGCGCTCCGGTTCACGCGCTTCGAGCACCGGACGCGCATGCTGCCGCCGCTGCTCATCTCGGTGTTCCCCGTGCCCGGCTGGCACGTGAAGGCGACGTTCGATCCGCGGCTGGTCCCGCAGGCGGACGCCGAGATGCTGCTCGACGGCTACCTCGGCGTGCTGACGGCCGTGCTCGCGACGTCGCCCCGTACGCTCGGCGACGTGCTCGGCAAGCTCGATCCGAGCGCGCGCCGCTGGCGCTGAGGTCGAGGCGCGCTCGGGCTGCACGCCGCACCTCGTGATCGGCGGGGCTCGCGGGGTGGTCAAAGTGCGGTAGAACGCGGCCGTGCAGGTGCCTGCGATCCTCGGCGGCACGCGCGTCCGCGCGCGGCTCGTGCGCCGCGTGGGGTGGACGCTCGTCGTGCTGCTCGCGGCGCTGCTGCTCGGGCTCTGGCCCGTCGTGTGGACCGCCATCGGCACCGATCGCGCGACGCGCTGCCTCGCGGCGTGGCGCGCGCCGCGGGAGGCTCCGCCGCCGACGTGCGCCGCCGACGTCGAGTGGTTCGTCGCGCCGTCGAAGATCCCGTGGACGCGCACGGCCGCGAGCTACCGCGCCGAGGAGCTCACGGCGCGCGAGGCGATCGAGGGATACATGGACGCGACGATCGGTCACCCCGATCACGTCGTCGCGGGGCGCGCGGGCGAGGCGGTCGAGCGCGCCGACGTGGCGATGCGCGGCGGCTCGCTGCGCGTCGAGCTGCAGGAGCTCGGCCCGGCGCTCGCTGCGCCCGACCTCGGATACTACGCGTACCTCGTCGGCGATCGCGACACGCTCGTGCGCAAGGCGGAGCGCTGGACGGCTTCGCGCGTGCGGCTCCGCGCGCTCGAGGCCGCGATCGAGGACGGCGAGGACGCCCGCGCCACGGCCATCGCCGAACACTATGCCGGGCTCGACCCGCACGACGACGACCTGCGCACCGAGACC
>DASYCF010001404.1:0-6714 GCA_036500365.1 Byssovorax sp. | reverse complement strand
CGGTGGCGACGGCGCGCGCGGGGCCGAGGCGCTTCGCGAGGCCGCGCAGGCTCACCGGGTTGTAGAACTCGGCGAGCACGAAGCCGCCGGGCCGCACGACGCGTGACATCTCGCGGAGCGCCTGATCGACGCCGCGCACGTGGGCGAGCACCTTGAACGAGCACGCGACGTCGAAGCTCGCGTCGGGGAAGGGGAGCTCGGTCGCGCTGCCCTCGACGACGTCGAGGCCGCGCGCGCGGGCGCGCTCGAGCATGCCGGGCGACAGATCGATGCCCTTCGCGTGCTTCGCGAACCGGGCGATGCGCTCGAGCACGAGGCCCGTGCCGCAGCCGACCTCGAGCACGTCGCGGCCGTCGCCGAAGCGCTGCACGAAGCCGACCTCGAGCTCGTCGAGCAGATCGTGGTAGCCGCCCGGGTCGTGGCCGTCGCGGTGCGCCTCGTAGCGCGCGGAGAAGGCGTCGTAGTAAGCGCGCGTCTCGGAGAGGTGCTCCGGTCCCTCGGCGGACATGCGCGCGAGTCTCGTCCGAAACGCGCGTCGCATCGAGGGGATTCGGCGCCCGCGCGCTCGCGAATTTGGCCCGCGCGCGGCCCGCCTGCTAGCCGAGGAAGGAGACGCCGATCGCCGGACGCGCGCTGCCGAGCGCCGCGCCGCGACGGCCGCGGCGTCGACCCTTGTCGCTCGCGCCTCGCCGCGAGCCCGCCGGAGGTCCATGCTCGATCGCGCCGCCCGCTCGCTCGTCGTCGTGTTCACGCTCGTCGCCGCGCCCGCATCCGTCGCGTCTGCGGAGCCCGTCCGGGGGGCGCTGCCCGTCGTGCTCGGCGAGGTGAGCGCGAGCGCGTCGTCGCCCGCGCTGCCGGACGCGCCGGCGCTCTTTCGACGCGACGTCGAGGCGGAGCTCGGGCGCATCGCGTTTCGTCGCTCGGCGAACCCGCGGAGGTTCACGCTGAGCGCGTCGCTCGTGCGGCTCGAGTCGTCCAAGTCCGACGCGCGCGCGATGAAGACGTCGTGCGTCGTGTCGGCGACGCTGCGCGACGAGCGCGGCGCCTTGCTCGTCGTGCTCGAGGGCCGCGCGCGCGCCGAAGACGACCCGAAAAACCGCGCCGACACGGAGCGCGACGCGCTGCGCGTGGCGGTCAGGAGCGCCCTGACCCGACTCCCCGAGGCCGTCGAGCGCGCGCCGTGAGATCCGCGGCGCTACGCTCCTCTGCGTGAAGCCCGGCGACCACCCCGACTTCTTCCGGCTCGCGCCGCCGCCCGGCGCCTCGCGCGAGAGCACGATCGCGCTCGATCGCGACGGTCACTTCTCGCACGACGGGCAGCGCGTCGAGCACGCCGCGCTCGAGCACGCGCTCCGCACGTGGGTCTCGACCCACCCTGACGACGGCCGCCCCATCCTCACGAACGGCTACGACTGGGTGTATTTCCGCGTGGCCGACGCGCCGCTCTTCGTCGACGCGCTCAAGCCTGCCGACGACGGCGGCGTCACGCTCGTGCTGTTCGACGGGGCCGAGGCGCCGCTCGATCCGGCCACGCTGTCGATCGGCGACGACGGCGCGCTCTACGCGAAGGTCCAGCGGGGTCCGCACGCGCTCGAGGCGCGCTTTTCGCGGCACGCGCAGGCCGCGATCGCGCCGTGGCTCGTCTCGGCCGAGCCGCCCGTCGTCGAGATCGCGGGCGTCCGGCGCGAGGTCCGGCGCCGCGTGTCCGAGTCTTCCTGACACGCGCGCGCGGTTTCCGGCCGGAAAGCTTGACGGACTCGGCCCCGTACGAAACCCTCTTTCTGGCGAAATGGCCGATCCGAGCGACGCCTCCTCGATGCGCTCCCGCGCGCGCGTGGGCCTCGTGCTGCGCGAAAAGTGGCGGATCGAGGGGATCATCGGCGTCGGCGGCATGGCCGTCGTCTACACGGCGACGCACATCAACAACGGCCGGCGCGTCGCCATCAAGCTGCTGCACCCCGAGCTCAGCCTCAACGCCGAGCTCCGCACGCGCTTTCTGCGCGAGGGGTACGTCGCCAACAAGATCAACCACAAGGGCGCCGTCTCGATCCTCGACGACGACGTCGCCGACGACGGCGCCGTGTTCCTCGTGCTCGAGCTGCTCGAGGGCGAGACGATCGAGGCGCGCCGCATCCGCATGGGGGGCCGCCTGCCGCCGGGCGAGATCCTCTCGATCAGCGACAAGGTGCTCGACGTGCTCATCGCCGCCCACGAGGCGGGCGTCGTGCACCGCGACGTCAAGCCGGACAACATCTTCCTCACGAAGGACGGCGGCGTGAAGCTGCTCGATTTCGGCATCGCGCGCGTCCGCGAGCTGCAGAGCCGCCAGGCGACGATGACCGGCTCGGGCGCGATGGGCACGCCCGCGTTCATGCCGAACGAGCAGGCGCGCGGCCGCTGGGAGCTCGTCGGCCCGCGCACGGACATCTGGGCGCTCGGCGCGACCATGTTCACGCTCGCGACCGGCCGCTGCGTGCACGTCGCCGACACCGTGAACGAGGTGCTGCTCGCGGCGATGACCAAGCAGCCGCAGGCGACGGCGACGGTCGAGCCGGGGCTGCCGCCCGCGTTCACGGGGCTCGTCGATCGCGCGCTCGCGTACGACATCGAGGGCCGGTGGGCCGACGCGCGCGGGATGCAGGCCGCCCTCCGCTCCGCGTACCCGATGCTCGACGACGGCCCGGCGACGTACCGTGGCGTCGGCGGGGCGGGCGGGACGGTGCCGTTCATCGAGGGCCACGGCGTGCCCGACTCCGCGCTGTCGACGGGGCCGCGTCCGCCGCCCTCGAGCACGTTCACGATGGCGCCGCGTCCGCCACCCGAGGCGCCGCCGCCCGCGGCGCCGCAGCACGCGCCGCAGGTCCTGGGCCACTTCGCGCCCGCGCCGTATCCGGGGCACGCCCAGCACGCTCGCCCGATGGACGCAGAAGCGCAGCGCGCGGGCGCCTCTCCGTTGCAGCAGCCCTCGCAACAGTCGTCGCAGCACCCGTTCGCGCCGCCACGTGGCGTCGCCGGCGCGGGACCGCAGGTGGCCTCCCACGCGACCGCGCACGCCGTCGCGATCGCCTCGGAGCGCCAGGCGCGCGCGCGGGGCGCCGGGGTCGTGCTCGTCGTCGCCTCGCTCGTCTCGCTCGGCGGCGCGTACGGGGTCTATCGGCTGTTCACCGGCGGCGGCGCCGAGCCTTCGCCGGCAGCGAGCGCGGCCGCGTCGGCGTCCACCCAGTCTGCTCCGCAGCCGCCGGCGCCCGTGGTCGCGCCGCCGACGACGTCCGTCCCGGCGCCCGTCGCCGCCGCGGCGCCCTCCGCGGATCCGTCGAACGAGCCTGCGCCCTCCGCCGAGCCGAGCGCCGCGCCCAGCGCGTCCGCCGTCGCGCCCCCAGCCCCGGTGCGCAAGCACCCGACTGAGGGGACGAAGCCGAAGAAGGATCACGATCTCCTGAACCGGCGCAAGTGAGGTAAAAGCGCGGGATGCGCTGGAACGCGGTGTCGGCCGCCGCCCTCGTGTGCGCCGTGTCGGGCGCCGCGCTCGCGGACGCGCCGGGCAGCGCCTCGCCCGCCGACGCGCGGTTCGTCGAGGGCCGCGCCGCGTTCGATCGCGGCGACTACGCGATCGCGTGCGCGAAGTTCGAGGAGAGCCGCGCGCTCGACCCCGCCGCGGGCACGCTGTTGAACCTCGCCGTGTGCGAGGAGCGCATCGGGCGCCTGGTCGCCGCGCGCGACCACCTGATCACCGTGCAGCACGAGCTCAAGCCGGGCGACGATCGCGTCGCCTACGCGCGCGACCTCGCGGCGAAGCTCAACGCGCGAATCCCGACGCTCACCATCCAGCTCGCGCGCGGCACGCCGGGCGACGCCCTCGTGCACGACGCGCGCGATCTCGGTGGCGCGACGCTCCCGGTCGACGCGTCGATGGCGCGCGACCCCGGCAAGCAGGTGCTCGTGCTGTCGGCGCTCGGGCACGTCGACGCCCGCGTGACCGTGAACCTCGTCGAGGGGCAGCGCGCGCAGGTCACGCTCGGGGTCGGTCCGTTGATCAGCGCCGCGGGCGCGGCGGCCGTGCCCACGACCGACGGCGGCCGGCGCGCTCGCTTCATCGCCGGCGTCGCCCTCGGCGGCGTCGGCGTGGCGGGCTTCGGCGTCGCGGCCGTGACGGGCGTGATCTTGCTCGGCAAGAAGAGCGATCTCGACAAGCACTGTCCGAACAAGGGCTGCGACCCGCAGGGCCTCGCCGATCTCGCAGCCGACGAGTCGACGCCGCTCGTCCCCGTCAACACCGCGTCGTGGATCGTCGGCGGCGTCGGCGTCGCCGCGGGCGCCGCGCTGATGCTGACGAGCTGGCCGCGGTCGAGGTCGAGCTCGAGCGCGCGCGTCGAGCCCTACGTCGGTCCGACGAGCGTCGGCTTGCGCGGCGCGTTCTAGCGATCTCGATCGGTCAGGTCGCGCACGGCGCGTGCGCGGCGCGTGGCCGTTCGGCGACGCGGCGATCACCCACCTCGACCTCGCCCTGGCGCGAGGGACCGAAGAAGAGGCCGCGCAGGCGCACGCGCTCGGGCTTCGGCTGGCAGGTGAAGGTGAGCTTCGCGAAGCAGGCGGCGAGCACGACGCGCGTCTCCATGAGCGCGAACGCGTAGCCGATGCACCGCCGCGCGCCGCCGCCGAAGGGCAGCCACGCGTACGGATCGGGCCGCTTGCCGACGAAGCGGGCAGGGGAGAACTCCGCCGGATCCGTCCATGCGTCGGGGTGGTGGTGCACGCCCGTCACGTTGATGACGACGAACGTCCCGGCGCGGACGTCGTAGCCGCGGAGCTTCACGTCGGTCGACACGCGGCGGCCGACGAGCGGCACGATCGGGTGCACGCGCAGGACCTCTTGGATGGTCGCGTCGAGGAACGGCATCGACGCCGCCGCCGAGCCGTCGCTCGCGGCGATCTCGTCTTCGATGCGCTGGACCACCTCGGGGTGGCGCGGGATCTCGGCGAGGGCCCACGCGAGCGCCGTCGCGGTCGTCTCGTGGCCGGCGAGGAGCAGCGTGACGAGCTCGTCGCGGAGCTCCTGGTCGCTCATCGGCTCGCCGTCCTCGTCGACGGCGCCGAGGAGCATCGACAGCACGTCGGCGCCGCGGGGCTTCGCGCGCGCGGCGCTTATGACGTCGTAGATGGCCGCGTTCGCCGCGGCGAGGCTCCGCGCGAGCGCGGCCCAGCCCGTGAGCGGGCCGAGGTCGCGCTGCGCGAACGGGAAGAGCCACAGCATGCCGAGCGGCGACTGCACGCGATCGAGCAGATCGCGCAGCGCAGAGCCGAGCCGATCGACCTTCGCGTCGCCCCCGGCGCCGGCGCCGAACACCGTCTCGAGGATGATCTCGAACGTGAGATCCTGCATGCGTCGCAGCGTCGCGACGGGGCGGCCGCGCGGCAGACCGGCGATCACGCGATCGGCCGCGCGGCGCATCGTGGCGGCGAAGGCCGTCATGCGCTCTCCGTGGAACGAAGGCGTGAGGAGGCGCCGCTCGCGGTGGTGGCGCGCGCCGTCGAGGAGCAGCACCGATCGATCGCCGACGATGAGCCCGAGCGCCGCGTTCGCCTCGCCCGCTCGGTAGACGTCGGGATCGCCGATGAAGATCTGCCGCACGAGCTCGGGGTGCGAGACGACGACCTCGCGCCCGAAGAGCGGATTGTTCACCGCATACACGTCGCCGAACGTGCGGACGCCGTAGTCGAGCGAGCCGAGCGGATCGACGAGCCAGTGCCCGAGCGCGAGGAGCGCCGGCGCGTTCGACCCAGGCGGCGGGAGCATGCGCCGATTCGTGGGCCGACGGGCCCTCGCGTCAAGCGGCCGCGCGGCGCGCAGCGCCCGGTGCGGCGCGCTACTGGCAGCAGATACGCGTCCCCCCGGTGGGCTGCGGCGGCGTATTCGTCGCGTTCGCCGTGCAGTCGTCGGTGCCCGTCTTCGAGAAGCCGAGCTCGCACGACGCGGAGGGCGTGCGCAACCCCCCCGTGCAGTCGGTCCCCGTGCCGATGAGCGTGCCGCCGCCCGCGCAGTTGGCGCCCTGGAGCACCTGGTCGGTGAGCAGGCTGACGGTGCACGTCATCGAGTGCGCGGGCGTGCACGACGAGCACGCGCCGCAGCTCCCGCGGGTGAAGTCCGCGTAGAAGAGGCCCTCGTCGTTCGTGTAGTCCGCGGGGCAGCTCGCGTTCGCGTCGACGCGCGCGCAGATCGGCGTCGACGGCTTCGCCACGCAGACATGGTTCGCGCCGCAGCTGTTCGAGGTCTTGGCCGCGCAGAACGTGTCGTTCGTCGTCCAGGTCGGGTCCGCCTGCGTGGCGGCGCCGCCGACGTTGCAGCCGCTGACAGCGGGGTTCGTGAGGAGCCCGGTCTGGTAGTTCGCCACCGGCGAGAGGTTCTGGCAGGTGTATTGGGCGCCGGGCACGTCGGTGAACGGCGCGGACTTCGCGTCGGGGGCGCCGTTGCAGCTGTTGTTGAACCAGAAGCTGTACGTGGCCGTGCACTTGGTGGCGCACGTGCAGCCGGTGCAGGGCTGGCCGTCGAGGCCCGTGTGGAACGCCTCCGCCGTGGCGTAGTCCGGGTCGCAAGCGCCGCTCGTGATGTGCTGACCGACCTCGCCGCCGGGCGCGACGGGGACGCACTCGACCAGCGCCTGGCACGTCGGGTCTTCGCAGTCGACGAGGCCGTCGCCGTTGTTGTCGACGCCGTCG
>DASYCF010001403.1:0-2867 GCA_036500365.1 Byssovorax sp. | reverse complement strand
AGGATGCCGAGCGCTGCGCTGCGTCGGGTGACGGCGTCGGGTCGCGCGTGGGAGCACCGGATGAACGTCCTTCACAAGACCCTCGAGCGCTGCGCGTGCGCGCTCGCCCTCGCGCTCCTCGTGGGCTGCGCGACCACCGAGCCCGTGACCGAGGACCTCGGTGACGGCGACGGCGCGCACGCGCGCGGCGACGGCGGGCACGCGCCATCGAGCAGCGACGCGTCCGGCGCTGGCGGGGCCCTCGCTTCGTCGTCGCATCGCATCTCCTCCTTCGGCCTTCGCGCGGTCGACAACCCCGGCCTCGCCGCCGACGTCGACGGCGTGTTGAACGGGGACGCGATCGAGCTCGGCGTCCCGGCCGGGACCGACGTCTCGGCGCTCGTGCCCACGATCGAGTTCGTCGGCGCCGCGCTCTCGCCCGAGAGCGCGACCGCGACCGACTTCTCCGCGCCGGTCGCGTACGTCGTCACGGCGGACGACGGCTCGAGCGCGTCGTACACGGCGACGGTGACCGTCGCCGCGCCCGCTTGCGTCGGCACGGCGGCGAGCTGCACGACCGACGTCTACGATCGCGCGGTCGCGTTCGCGGATCAAAACCCGACGCGACCGGGCAGCGGCGGCACGTGGGACCAGTACTGCGCCGCCCTCATGTACTGGTTCGGCGGCTTCTCGTCGTCGGCGCAGAGCGCCGCGGCGGCGTACGCGGCCTCGCCGATCGAGAGCCAGGATCCGACGACCGCGCCCATCGGCGCGTTCCACTACTTTTCGGTGCCGGGCAGCATGTACGGGCACGTCGGCGTCGACCTCCTCGGCGAGGGCGCGGTCGTGTTCATGGCGTCGTCGCACATCGCCGAGCAGTGGGGCTCGAGCCCGTACCTCGGCGTGAACGACATCGCCACGTACTGCGAGGTCTCGGGCGCGACCTACCTCGGCTGGTCGATGGAGTTCAACGGTCACGGCCAGACCCTCGCGGGCGGCGGCGCGTGCGGCGCCGCGACCGTGCCCGCGGGCTGCGCCCTGCCGCCCTCGACGACGCAGACGACCGGCGCGCCGGACGCCGCGTTCGTGATGCGCCTCCAGCGCTATGCGCAGGGCTACGGCTACGCGGGGCCGATCGACGGCAACTCCAACGCCGCGACGTGGCTCGGCGTGCAGGCCGGGCTCGCGTCGTACGGCTACACGGGCCCGGTCAACGGCCTGCCTGGTGAGAACACGTACAAGGCGTTCCAGACCCTCGCGCAGGCGCTCGGCGGCTACACGGGGCCGATCGACGGCGTGCTCGGGCCGAACTCGTACCGCGGCTTCGCGACGTACCTGAACGCCGCGTTCTGAGAGAGGACGGCTCAGCCGATCGACGCGAGCGCGGCGGCGGCGCGCGCGCGCCACGTCGCGTCGAGGCCGACGGCGCCGCGCGCGACGGCGAGCTCGAGGCGTGCGCGCGCGTCGCCCGGCTGGTCGGCGCGGAGCGCGATCTCGCCCGAGACCGCGAGCAGCGTCGCGTCATCGGGCAGGATCGTGAGCGCGACGTCGATCGCGCGCGCGGCCCTCGCCACGTCGCCGTGCGCCAACAGCTCGAAGGCGATGAAGCCGAACGCGCTGGTGATCGCTCCGAACGACGCGAGCGGCACGCCGTCGAGCGCGGCGCCCGCCGACCCCGCGAGCCGCGCGACCTCCGCGACGCGCCCGCGCTCGGCCGCCTCGAGCGCCGCGATGGCGAGCGCGTGCGCGTCGAGCAGCGCCTTCTGGCTCCGCTTCGCGAGGCCGTCCGCGAGCCGCCGCTCGGCCACCCACGCGTGGTAGTCGAGCAGGCCGAGGTCGCCCGCCGCGTACCGCGCGACGACCTCGCGCGAGTCGGCCTCGTCGAGCTGCGCCCACGCGCCCGCGACGGGGTCGAGCTCGAGCAGCACCGCCTCGCCCGGGTACGCGAGGAAGGCCGTCTTCACGAGCGCCGCGCCGACGCGCGCGCGGACGACGTGCCGCCCGGCGCACACGCCGAAGAAGCCGTGTGGACCGGCGCCCACGCGGCGCGCCGGCTCCCGGTACCCCGCCGGCGGCGCGTCACGCGGAGCCTGGGGGCGGTCGATGAGCACGCCGTCGATCGCGAAGCCGTCCCACGAGTTCGCGCCGAGGTAGACGAGGCACGCGCCCTCGCCCGTGCACGCCTCGTGGAGCTCGCGCGACGCCTCGTCGTGCGCGGCCCAGGCGCGGCGCCGATCGATCTCGCGACCGATCGCGTTCATCGTGTCGAGCATGTCCTCGTCGCGCGCGCGCCCGAGCGCGGCGCCGAGGAGGCCGATCGGGAGGTACACGCCGAGACTGTACGGGCGCGCGGCGTGGCCGTCACGCGCGGACGTCGCGCACGGGATGCCCTGAAAATAGGCTCCGGAGCGGTGGCCTCGCTGGGGAATTCTCCACGGCGTGGTAGCTCGAACGAGCGAGATGAGGTCCTCACTCGCCGCGTCGCTCGCGCTCGTCGTCACCGCGTGGCCCGCGGTCGCGCGCGCCGACCCGACCGCTGTCTACTCGGGCCGAGACGCCGTGCGCGTTCACGTCGCGGCGCCCGGGTACGGCGACGCGTCCCCGCCGTGGCTCGCGCGGGCGGTCGGCGCGGCGAGCGCCGTCGTCTGGGAGCCGATCTGCATGGCGCCGTGCGACGCCGCGATCGATCCGC
The DNA here is from genome assembly GCA_036500365.1 of Byssovorax sp. Lineage (GTDB taxonomy): Bacteria > Myxococcota_A > Polyangia > Polyangiales > Polyangiaceae > DASYCF01. The sequence goes on along the minus strand of DASYCF010001403.1, from coordinate 196 downwards.
GCGCGACCTACCGCATCCAGGGCGGCGACGAGGTGCACGCCACGTCGACGACGCAGCCGAGCGGCGCGACGACCGTGACCGGCTCCGTGGCCGCGAGCGTGTTCGAGTCGGCGCCGTTCCGCGTCGCCGAGGGGCCGCGCACGGAGCTCCTGCGCGTCGACCCGGTGGCGCGCAGCACGACGACGTGGGGCGTCGT
>DASYCF010001402.1:0-5445 GCA_036500365.1 Byssovorax sp. | reverse complement strand
CGCCACCTCGCTCGGCTCTCCGTCGAGGCGGAAGTCTCCTTCCACGACGTCGCCGAGCATGCTCGCGTCGACCTCCAGCACGGCTCCGATGCGCGTCTCCGGGGCCGCTCCCACCGCGTCGTGCGCGTCGATGTCCACCACCCGCACGCGCGCGTGCGCCGACATCGACGCGTCGTGATCGTCGGGCACGCGCGCCGACGCGTCGACGTGCACCGAGCCGGCGCCGAGCTCCACGTCGATCGTCGCGGCGAGGTCGGAGAGCGTGCCGCGCAGCTCCGCGCGAAGCGAGGCCGGCGCGCGCAGCTCGACGACGCCGGGCGCCAGCGCGTCGATCGCGGCGGGGTCGACGCGCGGCACGACCACGAAGCCGCGCGCGCGCCCGCGGTCGACGGCGGCGTCCACCATCACCGGCACGGCGCCGACGACGCCGACGAAGCGGGCGCCCCCCTCGGGCCGCCGCCTCGGGTCCGCGGGCAGAGACGCCTCGCCGCTCACGACGCCGCGCGGATCACGCCCGTCGAGGCCGTGAACGTCGAGCGTCGCCGTCACGACGCCGAGCTCTACGCCCTGCTCGTCGCTGCTCACCGACGCCCGCACCGCGCCGAGGTTCGCGTCCACCCGCGGCGCGCCCTTCGCCACGACGCCGTGCACGCGCGCGTGGCCGACGTCGACGCGGCCGAGGCGCACGACCGTCACGCCGCCGCCCGGCGCGGAGGGGGTCGACGAGTCGAACGCGCGAACGAGGCCGAGGTCTCCGCGCGCGTCCGGCTCGAGGAGCACGTCGACGTCGTGGATCGTCGCCGTCGGGAGCTCGATCACGACGTCGCCGCCGCTGAGCAGCGAGCGGAGGAGCGTCTTGGTCCCGAGGCGGACGTCGACGCCGCGCGCGGCGAGCACGAGCTGACCGGCGGGATCGAACACGTCGGCCGCGACGCCGCGCACGCCGCCGAGGTTCACGCCGCCGAGGTCGGTGATCACGATGCGCCCCTTGAACGTCCCGTCGAGCATCGCGTTCACGCGGGCGACGACGAAGCGGCGCGGCGCCGGCAAGCCGATGTGGAGCACCGCGCCGCCGGCAGCGGCCAGCGCGAACGTCGCGGCGAGGCCGAGCGCCTTCGCCACGGCGGCGACGGCGCGGCGCGCGCGGCCCGGCGTTGGACGAGGATCGGTGTCGCTCAAAACGTCTCTCCGATCCCGAACGCGAAAGCAATGGGCGCGCCGAACACCGTCCCGGGATCGCCCTCGAGCGCGACGTCGGGCGTCTCTCCGACGATCTGCATGCCCGGAATCCGATAGCCGACGTCGACGCGCACAGGGCCAATCGGCGTCTCGTAGCGGGCGCCGAGCCCGCACGAGAGGTGCAGGTGATTGAACTTGAACGTGGCGCGGTCGAGCTCGACGTCGCTCGAGTCGCAGAACGCCACGCCGCCGAAGGGCCCCGCGATCGTGACGCGGAGCTCGATCGACGCCTCCCACAGCGTCTGTCCTCCGAGCGGCACCGCGCACACGGCCGCCTGCGCGGGATCTGTGATGTCGGTGCAGCTCTGCGCGAGCTGCTGCGCCGCGACGCCGGGGTTCAAGAACGGGACGATGCCGTGCGGTCCGACGCCCTGCAGCGGATAGCCGCGGTTCGAGCTCGGACCGCCGGAGAAGAAGCCCCGGAGGTACATGAGCTCGAGGTCTTTGACCCACTCGGCGCGCTCTGCGTCGCTCGGCAGCTGTCCGGCGTTCTCCGTGAGCGTCTTGGCGTAGTTGAACGGGAAGAGCAGGCCTACCGTCGCGCGCGAGGCGAGCGTGACGCGCCGCCCGAGCGGGATGTAACCCCGCGCCTCCGGCTGCACGCGCACGTCGGCCCCCGTACCGAACAGCGGTCCGCCGGCGACCTGGAGGTCGTTCTGGAGATAGACGCCCTCGTGCGGCTTGATCTTGTCGTTCCGAAAATCGAGCTGGCCGAGGAGGTCGATGGAAGAGACGACGATCATGCGCAGATCGGAGTCCTTCGTGCCGACGTACGCGAAGGGCTCGTCGTACTGGAAGTCGTACGAGAGCGTGAGGCGGAGTTTGTGAAAGCCCCGGCCGACTCCGGCGGCGCCCTTGAACTCGAGGTAGCCGAGCACGGGCGCGGCTGGATCGACGTCGGGCGTGAGGAGCACCGGATAGACGTTCGCCTCGCCGCGGATGAAGCCCTCCGTGCGCGCCTCGACGAAGCCGGGCTGCAGCAGCTCCACGCGGAGCTTCTCTTCGGGCAAGAGCTGAGTCGGCGGCGCGAAGTCGGGCAGCCGCGTCGGATAGAGGTCCACGCCCGGCTGGAGGTCGACCTGGAAGTGCCGGAAGCCGCCGAACAGGTTCTTGTGCTCCCAGCCGACGTGGCCGTGGATCTCGGTCTTGATCGCGTCGAGCTCGAGGCCGCCGCCGAGGAGCACGGTGTGCAGCCGCTGCGGTTGAACCTTCACGTTCAGCGGAACATGGCAGTCCTCCGACGGAGGCGCGCTGAGGTCCGGGGTGATCTCGACGGAGCTGAACGCCCCCAGGTCGAGCACCGCCTGCTGCGCCGACGCGACGAGCGCCGCGGAGTAGGGCTCTCCAGGCTTGATGTCGATCGCGACGCGCACCGGCGCCTCGGGCAGCTTGCCGAGTCCCTCGACGTGCACCTCGCCGAAGCGACACCGCGGGCCGGGCTCCACCCGAAAGGCGAGCGTCCCCGCGTGGCGCGGGAGGTCGACGTCGGCGACGCGCGTCACCTTCACGTAGGCGTGACCCCTGTCACCGAGGGCGCGCTTCACGGCCTCCTCCGCCTTCTTGAACTCTTCTTCGTCGAACGGCTTGCCGTTGGCGACGTGCCGCTCCACGGCGCGGTCGACGGCCGCGGACGCCTCGGCGTCGACGCCCTCCAGGCCGAGGACGTACACGCGGCCGGTGGTGACGACGCGACCCTCCTCGACCTCGATCGTGACGTCGACGTGCTTGTCGCTCGTGTAGACGATGCGGCCGGCGCGCGCGTGCGCCTCGTAATAGCCGCGCGCGCGATAGGCGCGCTCGACGCGCTTCAGATCGCGCTCGAGGACGTGGGCGTCGAAGAGCTGATAGTCGTAGACGACCCCGCGGAAGAGCCCGAGGAACTTCGGGCTGGGCGTCGTCGCCAGCTTGTCCGCGACGTCGTCCTCGTCGAGCGCGTCGTTCCCTTCGATCGACACCGTGTCGACCGCGGCGGCGCCCTTCGGGATCGATGCGCACCCGAGGGACGCCGACGCGAGGAGGCATGTCACGATCGCCCGAGGTACGCGAAGCTCGGCCATCCAGACCTGGCATGCGCGGGTCTGGCGAGGGTCGAGCACGCCTCGCGGTGTGCACGACGCGCGCCACCGCCCTCCATCACCGATGAGCGGTATGCGGCTTGCGAGCGCTCCGCCCGTGCTCGCGTCCACCTCGAGCCGCGCGATATGCGCCCTCGCCTCGTGCGGCCTCACGTGCGCCGCTGCGTGTGGCGCGGACTTTCCTCGTCCGCCGATGGTAGCGCCGCCCGTGAGCGCCTATGAGGAGGTGCCTTATCCGCCTCCGGCCGCGAGGGCAGAGGTGGTCCCGCCCAAGCCCGACGGCGCGGTCGTCTGGCTCGACGGCCAGTGGGATTGGTCGGGCTCTTCGTGGCGCTGGACGCACGGCGGGTGGGTCGTCGCGCCGACGGATGCACGCTATCAGCCATGGCTCACCGCCCGGCGAAACGACGGGCGGCTCTACTTCGCGAGGGCGACGTGGCGCGATGGGAGGGGGCAGGCTCTCCAGGCCGCGCCCACGTTCGTCGCGGCCGCGGGCGCCGCCGATCACGGCCCGCCGAGCAAGGCGCGCCCAGCGACGAGGCCGGCAGCGCCCGCGACGACTGCGAGCGCGATCGCCGTGACGGCGAAGGCGCGATGAGCGACGCCGCGCGCACCCTCGCGCTCGTCGCGACGTTCGCCACCCTGGCGGCGATCCACGTGTCGATCACCTTCGGCTTGTGTGCGCGGCGCGCGCCGCTGCTCGGCGCGGCGGCCCTCTTGATCCCGCCCCTCGCGCCCTATCTCGCGCTCCGCGGGGCGATGCGCGGGCGCGCGATCGCCTGGCTCTGCGCCGCCGCGGCGTACGCCGCGTCCCTCGTCGCGGCGATGTCGTGATCGACTGGGGCATCACGCCACAGTGAGCGCCCTCCGTGACAGTATCGCGTGCGTCGATGCATCGGGGCGCGGTCGCGCAGACCCGCTCGAGCTGGCATGTGCATCGCAGCGTCGCCCTTCCATGTGGGTTGAAGCCATCCTCGCGCCGGACGACGTACGGGCGCTCTTCGCGGCGCTGCTGCCGGTCACGATCCGCCTCGGCGAGCGCGGCGAGCTCGCGCTGGAGCCCCCCCACACGATGACGCTCGTGGAGGGCCGCGGCATCCACGTGACCTGCCGCGCGAGGCTCCGCTGGATGGTGCTCGGGGTGCGCGTGCCCATCACCATCCACTCGCTCAACGCCCTCGTCCTGCCGTCGATCGAGCGGCGCGACGGGGCCGACATCCTCGTCTTCCGCGTCGACGTCGAGCACGCCGACGTCGCGCTGCTCCCCGACCTCGTCGACGACGAGGTGACGCGCGTCGTGAACGCGGAGCTCGCGAAGAAGCGGATCGACCTCGAGTGGCGCTTCTCCGACACGCTGAGCCACGTCTTCGCGATGCCGCGCGCGCTCGAAGAGATCGAGTCGCTCGGGCTCGTCGTGCAGTGGGGCCGCGTCAAGGTGACGACGAAGGGCCTCGTCCTCGCGGTCTCGTTCGAGGCCGTCGTCGCTCGGCGCGACGGCCCGCACACCGACGGAGCGTCGACGAAGCGCGCCGACCTGGCGGGGCCCGCGTCAGCGTCCCGAGCGGCGCCCGTCGTCGTCGCGGCGCGCTCGCCGAGCTACGGCGTCATCGCCGGCGCCCTCGCCGTCGCGGCCGCGTTCGGCTTCGCCGTCAGCCGGGCGCTCTCGCCCCGCCGGGGACCCCTCGAGACCTGGCTGTGGCGTTGACCGCCAGGCGCGCTGCCGAGCGCGTCTTCGGTCGAGCGCGCGTGGCCGCCACCGCGCTGTTCACGATCGCCAAGGAGGCCGGCCTTCGTTGGGCCGACGACGCCTGCTATCGACTTGCCGCGTCGCTCGCCTACTACGCGCTCTTCTCGCTCTTTCCCTTGCTGCTCATCGCGGTCTCGCTCCTCGGCGCGATCACCCACGGGGACGTGACGAGCCGCCGCACGATCGTCGGCTGGATCGGCGCGTCGAGCTCGAACGACGTGCGCGCGGTGGTCGACGCGACGCTCGCGAGCCTCGAGCTCCACCAGACGGCCCGCGGCGTCAGCGAGGTCATCGGCGTCGTCACGCTGGTCTTCGGCGCGAGCGCCGTGTTCTCCGAGCTCGAGTCGGCGCTCGACACGATCTGGCGCTCTCCGCCGCGCGTCG
>DASYCF010001401.1:0-7071 GCA_036500365.1 Byssovorax sp. | reverse complement strand
CGCGGCGCTCGGGATCGCGCTCGGCCTCCGCGAGGCGGCCCACGCGCTCGAGGTCGCGATCGAGCCGCGCGAGCTCTTCGTTCGCGAGGCGGGCGGCCTCGGTCACCTGCTCGAGGCGCGACTCCGCCACCTCGTCGACGTAGTCGGAGAGGTCGCCCCGGATGAGCGACAGCGCGCCGACGAGCACGACGACGACCGACGCCGCGACGATCGCCGCGGCGAGGACCGTCGCGCGCGAGAACACGCGCGGCGACCGGCGCGACGCCGCTGCGCGCCGCGTCGCGGGCGCGCTCGTGCTCTCCGCGGCCTTCTGCATCCGCTAGACCTGCCGCGGCTCACCCACCAGGGGGGAAAAATCCTTGGGCGTCGTCACGACTCGCGGGGGACAGGGCGAAGGCGAGGTCGGGGCTTGGGGCCGCGTGCGGCCCCATCGTCAAAACGGCTCGGCCCCGGCGGCCTGGCCGATGCGCTCGACGAACGGCTGCTTCAGGCGCGAGAGCGTCGCCTCCATGGGCACGCGCTGCACGAAGATGGCCGCGTTCGGGCGCGGGACGCGCAGCGAGATGTGCACGGGGTCGACCGTGATCTCGCCCTTCTTCGCCGCCGGCGCGGCTACCGATGACGTGTCGTCGGCCGCGGCGACGCCGCAGACGAGGACCAGCGCCGCCAAGAAGCCACCGCAGAGAACCTTGTGCATCGTGCCTCCTCGACGCTCGATGGTAGCGAAGCGCGGGCCGTCGCGCACGCGCGTCGGCGCTAAACCGCGCTCCGCTCGGCCCCGGAGATGTCCGTGATCTGCTTCTCGAGCTCGTTGAAGGCGCGCACGACGCTCCCGAGGCCGGCCTTGTCGGCGTAGGCGAACGGGCAGCCGACCTGCCGCGCGGCGGCGACGATGGGCTCGAAGTGCTTGTGGCCGATGAGGCCCTGAAGGACGACGACCGCGGCGAGGCGACGCTCGCGAATGCGCTTCTCGAGGCCGCTGATCGCCTGCGTGCCGTGGCGGCTCGTGTCGATCCACTCGACCTCGACGCCGTGCTTCTGGATGATCAGCGCGACCTTCTCCTGCTTCACCACGCCGCCCACGAACACGACCGGTGAGCGCTTGGCGGCGCTGCGGAGCATGGGCAGCTCGCGCTTGCCGCTCTGGGGGTCGGCCTCCTCGGCGGCGGCGGCGGCCGCGGCCTTCTCCCTCGACGACTTGGCGGACGGCGCGGCGTCCTTCTCCTTCTCCTTGTCCTTCGCGGGCTTCTCGGAGGCGGGCTCCTCGGCCACGGGGGCGGCCTTGGGCTTGTCCTTGTCCTTCTCGCGCTCCTTCTCCTTCTCCTTCTCGCCCTTCTTGACGAGCTCGGCGGCGGCGGCGCGGGCGAGGGCCTTTTCGACGGCGGCGGCGCGCTCGGCGGCGGCGCGCTGCACCGAGGCCTCCTTCTCGGCGGCGAGCTTGTCGGCGGCGAGCTTGTCGGCGCGCTCGGCCGCGGCGGAGGCGTTCGCGAGCGAGGCCTCACGGCGGATCTTCGCGCGGTCGGCGACCTCGTCCCAGTTCGCGCTGTGCTTGCGGTTCAGGCCGAAGATGTCGCCGATGCCCTTCTCGTAGGCGATGGCGGTGAGCTTGCGGATCACGCGACCGGGCACCTCGTCCGGGTCGGCGCCCTTGTCTTGCAGGGCGCGGGCGCGCGCGGCGAGCTCCTCGGCCCAGACGCGGAACTGGTGCGACGGCATGCGGGCGAGGTCGAGCTGCTGGACGTCGCGGATGAGGGCGTTGGCGACGGGGTCGAGCTCGGCGGGGCGTCGCGCGGGCGCCGGCGCAGCCGCGGCCGCGGCGTGCGGGGGTGTCGCCGTCTCCTCGTGATCGTTGCTGCGCCAAGGGGACGACGGCGGCGCGACAGGCACGTGTCGTGTGACGATGTGCTCGACGATGGGCGCGGGCGCGCTCGGCATCGGCCGCGAGGGGGTGAGCGCGTGCTCACCCACCGAGTGGCGCGATCGCAGCTCGGGCAGGGCCTCGACCGCGGCGCGGAGCGCGAGCGCGGCCCCGATGGGCGACATCCCGGCAGGCGGAGGCGTCAGCGCGTTTTTTGTGGCGAACTCCGCCGCGATCTCGTGGGCGATCGCGGAGACGTAAACGTCGAGCGCGGCTCGGATTCGGTCCGCACGTTCGACCGTGTCGGCGTGGCGGGCGCGCAGCGAGGCGCGTACGATGTCGAGGATCTGTTCGAGTGCGGGGGCATTCGGGTCGCTCATAGTCCTCATCGGCGGGGGCGTTCGCGCGGCGCGCGTGGATCAGCACCCTACCATGGAGCCGTTTCATACCAGCTTCTTCCGAGCGCCGCCGCGCAAATCGGGCCCGAAACATGGGGCTCCGGGCGGCGGTGCGGGTTGGCTCGACGCGTGCAGCGCCGACCGCGCTTCCCGCTTCGATCATGGTTCCTTCAAAGTCCGTCACGGCGTCGACGCCTGAAAGCTCGTGCGCTCCGGCGTCGCCCGCGCGAGACTTCATGCACGAAAGGTGGTGCCCATGCGCTTCTTGAGCTCTCGGAAGAAGTTCGACGCGCGCCTCGGCGTGGCCATCGGCGGCGTGCTCGCGCTCGCGCTCGTCCGCGTCGCCGGCGGCTGCTCTTCGTCGGGCACGCCGTCGGGCAACGAGTTCGAGTCGGCCGGCGGCGGCAACTCGACGTCGGACACGAACCCGAGCGGCGGCAAGGGCGGCGGCAGCTCGACGTCGACGTTCGTCACGTCGTCGGGCACGCAGTCGGGCGCGAGCACCAACACGAACAGCGGCACCGCGTCGACGAGCTCCGGCACGGATCCCGACGCGGCGTGCGCCGCCACCACCGCGCAAGCGACGCTGATCCCCGTGAACATGTACATCATGTTCGACGACTCGGGCTCGATGGCCCAGGACAACAAGTGGACCGACGCGTCGGCCGCGCTGAAGGCGTTCTTCGGGGATCCCGCGACGGCGGGCCTCCGCGTCGCGCTGCGCTTCTTCCCCGACGGCGACTGCGACAACAGCGCCTGCTCGATCGACGCGTGCGCGACGGCCGAGGTGAACCTCGCCGCGCTCACGGCCGACCCCGCGCCGACCGACACCCAGGAGCAGGCGCTCGACGACGCCGTCGACTCGCACGGCCCGGCGGGCGGCGGCGGCACGCCGCTCTCGGCCGCGCTGCAGGGCGCGGAGAACTTCGCGATCGCCTACCAGACCGCGAACCCGACCGAGAAGGCGGTCGTCATCCTCGTCACCGACGGCGCTCCGAACGGCTGCGACGAGGACCCGAACGACATCGCCGGGATCGCCGCGACCGCTTTCGCGTCGAACGGCATCTTGACCTACTCGGTCGGCCTCGAGGGCTCGAACGAGACGCTGATGAACTCGATCGCGACGTCCGGAAGCACGTCGGCCGCGTTCTTCATCGGCACGGGCAGCGACGCGACCACGCAGCTCGTCACCGCGCTCACCGCCATCGAGAAGTCGCAGGTCACGTGCACGTTCGCGATGCCGATGAGCGACGACATGGGCAACCCCGTCGACCCGTCGAAGGTCAACGTCGAGTACACGCCCGGCGGCAGCACCATGCCCGAGGACTTCGGCAAGGTGACCAACGCGGCCGCGTGCGGCATGTCGACGACGGGCTGGTACTACGACGACAACATGAACCCGACGACCATCACGCTCTGTCCCGACGCGTGCACGGTCGTGCAGGCCGACTCGGGCGCGAAGATCCAGGTGCTCGCCGGCTGCGACACCGTGATCGACATGCCGCACTGACGCGGTGAAGAGCACGACCGAATACCGCTTCTTCGAGAGCAAGAAGAGGCGGGAGCTCTTCGATATCACCGACGACGTGGCGGCCGTCGCCGCGGCGAGCGGCGTCGCCGAGGGGATGGTCCTCGTCTCGGCGATGCACATCACCGCCGGCGTGTTCGTGAACGACCACGAGCCGGGCCTCTGGCAGGACATCTGGGCGTGGCTCGAGCACCTCGCGCCCGAGGGCCCCGACTACCAGCATCACCGGACGGGCGAGGACAACGGTCACGCGCACCTCAAGTCGATCCTCGTCCACCACCAGGTGATCGTGCCCATCACGAAGGGCGCTCTCGATCTCGGCCCGTGGCAGCGCGTCTTCTACGCCGAGTTCGACGGGCAGCGGAAAAAGCGCCTCGTCATCAAGGCCATGGGCGACTGATCCGCCGCGTCGGCGCGGCAGTTGACGGCGCTTCCCCGTGAGGCCCGAAGCGGCACGGCCTCCAAAGTGACCTCCAGTGGATCGGGGTGGGGGGAGAGGGCGCGAGCCCTCGCCTGTGACTCAGTGGCCCATCTCGACCTTGCCCGGCCTCGATTTGCCGAGCAGGAGGACGAGCGGGAGCGTGCAGAGGACGAGGACGCACGTCGCGAAGAACGTGTCGTCGAAGCTGATGACGGCCGCCTGCAGGTCGACGCTGCTCATCATCATGCGGAGGGCCTTCGCGTGGGCGGTCACCGCGTCGAACCCCTTGCCCGCGAGCGACTGCGTGAGCCCGGAGACGCGCGCCAGCACGCCCGGATCGGTCGCGCTGATCTTCTCGACCAGCACCGTGCGGTGGAAGGCCTCGCGCCGCTCGAGCAGCGTGGTCAGCGCGGCCACGCCGATGCTGCCGCCGAGCTGCCGCGTGAGGTTGAAGAAGCCGGACGCCGCAGACACGTCCTCCTTCGGGATCGGGCCGAGCGTGGCCATGTTGAGCGGCAGGAACATCAGCACGGTGCCGAACGAGCGGATGATGAGCGGGATGAAGAGGCCGCTCTCGCTCGACTGCGGCGAGAGCTCGTGGAGCTGCATCATCGCGAAGACGAGGATGAGCGCGCCGACGACGAGGAGCTTCCGCGCCTCGAATTTCCCGAGGAGCTTCGCCGCGATGGGCATCATGAACGCGGACGCGAGCGCGCCCGGCAGCATGAGCATGCCCGTCTGCTCGGACGTGTAGCCGAGGATCGTCTGCGCGAAGATGGGCACCGAGAACATCGCGCCATAGAGGGCCATGCCGACGACGACGGAGAGGATGCTCCCCGCCCACAGCGACCGATACCGCAGCACGCGGAGATCGACGACCGGCGCCTTGCTGTCGAGCTCGCGCAGCACGAAGAACAGGATCCCGAGCACGGCGGCGACGGCGAAGGCGATGATGAAGCCCGAGGAGAACCAGTCTTCGCTCTGGCCCTCTTCGAGCACGGTCTGCAGCGAGCCGAGCCCCAGCGCGAGCAGTCCAATCGCCGTCCAGTCGATGCCTCCCTTCGTGCGGTGCGCCGGGTCGTCCTCCTCGAGGAACGCAGAGCACATGAGCACGGCGGCGATGCCGAACGGGATGTTGATGAAGAAGATCCACCGCCAGCCGACGTTCGTGACCAGGTAGCCGCCGAGCGTTGGCCCGAGGGCGGGGCCGGCGATGACGATCGCGCCGAAGAAGCCCTGCGCCATCGCCTGCTCGTGCTTGGGGAACGTCTCGAAGAGGATCGACTGCGCCTTGGCGAGGAGGCCGCCGCCGCCGAGGCCCTGCACCACGCGCGCGACGATGAGCATGGGCAGCGTCGTGGCCATGCCGCAGAGGATGCTCGCGAGCGTGAAGGCGATGAGCGAGAAGATGAAATAGCGCTTCTTCCCGAAGCGGTGACCGAGCCACGCCGTGAGCGGCAGGATGACGACGTTCGCGACCGCGTAGCCCGAGACGACCCAGCTCACCTGGCTCAGCGTCGCGCCGAGCGACGCCTGCATGTCGTTCAGCGCGACGTTGACGATGCTCGTGTCGACGACCTCTAGCAGCGCGCCGAGCGCGACCGACACGGCGATGAACCATTTGTTCGACACCGCGGTGGGCGCGGCGGCGGTCGCGCTCGGGAGCGCGGGAGCGACGGTGGTCATCGAGCGACGTCCCTCATTTGCGATGGGGCGGCGGGCGGCCCCGAACCCCGACCTCGCTTCGCTCGGTCATTTGCCGGTGTCGACCTCGAGCTCGGCGGACAGACCCGGGCGCAGCGTGACGCCGGACGGCGGGTCGACGATCTTCACGTGCACGGGCACGCGCTGGACGACCTTGGTGTAGTTGCCGCTCGCGTTGTCCGGCGGGAGCAGCGTGAACTTCGCGCCGGTCGCGGCGGAGAAGCTCTCGATCTCGCCGTGGAGCTTCCACTTCGGGAACGCGTCGAGCGTGAACTCGACGGGCTGGCCGACCTTCATCTTCTCGATCTGCGTCTCCTTGAAGTTCGCGGTGACCCACACGCGGCCGTCCTGCGCGAGCGAGACGACGGGCTGCCCGGGCGCGACCATCTGGCCGACGGAGATAGCGCGCTTCGACACCACGCCGTCGGCCGGCGCGCGGATCTCGGCGTACTTCACGTCGAGCGCGGCGATGTCGCGCATGGCCTTCGCGGTCTCGACCTGGGCGTGCGCCGCGGCGGCGCGCGCGCGCGCCTGCTCGATCAGCGAGTCGACGTCCTTCGACTGCTCGTAGCGGGCGCTGGCCTCCTCGACGCGGCTCGCCGCCATCGACGCGCTCGATCGGAGCGACGCGGCGTGCGCCTCGGCCTGCGCGAGCGACGCGACGGCGCCGTCGTACATGGCCTGCGCGCGATCGAGGTCGGCCTGCGGGGTCGCGCCGCCGGCGAAGAGGCGCTTCGACCGCGCGAGCTCCGTGTCGGCGCGGCCCTTCGCGACGCGCGCGGCGTCGGCGGCGGCCCCGGCCTCGCGGATCTGCTGCGTGCTCGCGCTCGCGCTCGAGCCCGCGCCGTGCAGCGACGCGGCGGCCGCCTTCTCGTTCGCGCGCGCGCCGGCCTCGGCGACGCGAGAGTCGGCGTCGGCGGCGGCCGCGCTCGCCTCGGCCGCGGCGAGGGCCGCGTTCGCCTGCGCGAGCCGCGCGCGCGGCACGTCCGCGTCGAGCTCGACGAGCAGCTCGCCGGCGCTCACGTGCTGGTTGTCCGTAAAGAGGACGCGCGCGACGACGCCCGACGTGCGCGCCGGCACGGACACGAGATCGCCGTCGATCTGCGCGTCGTCCGTCGACTCGATGTTGCGCCGCACCCACCACGTCGTCCCGCCCGCGATC
>DASYCF010001400.1:0-5624 GCA_036500365.1 Byssovorax sp. | reverse complement strand
GATCGCCGCTCGCGCGCGCGCGGCGCCGCGTTGGACCTTGACGCACGCGCGCGCGTGACCGAGAGCCGAGGTGGAGGTTCGCTCTTCTCGCCGCTCGTCGGGGTGGCAGCAACGCGAGAGCACGCGCCGACACGCCGCGACCCGGCGCGTCGACGGCGGCGATCGGTTGTCGTGGTGACGACGAAGAGCGGCGGCGGCGCGACCGATGAGCAAACGGGACCGACCCATCAGCGACGCCGAGCCCGAGAAGAAGGTCATCCACGTGATCTTCGGCCCCGGCGGCGGTCGCATCGAGCCCGCCGCCGCGCCGCCCGCGAAGGACGCGCGCCTGCCGCTCGATCCCGGCGCGCCGCCCGGCAAGGAGCCCGTCACCGACCTCTTCACCGGCACCGAGGTGGGCAAGCTTCTCGCGCTCTCGCCGGCGCGGCTGCGCTCGCTCGATCGCGCGGGCATCGTCTCGCCGACCGGCCGCCGCAAGGGTCGGCGCGCGTACACGTTCGGCGACATCATCGCCCTGCGCGCCGCGCGCGATCTGCTCGCGCGCAAGGTGCGCCTTCGCGAGGTCGCGCGCGCCGTCGAGAGCATTCGCGCGTCGCTGCCGAAGGTGACGCGCCCGCTCGCCGAGCTCCGCGTCGTGTCCGACGGCCAGCGCGTCGTCGTGAAGAGCAACACGGGCGCGTTCGAGCCCGTCACCGGTCAGATGGTGCTCGACTTCGACGTGAAGCAGCTCCGCGACGACGTGGTGCGCGTGCTGCGCCCGTTCGTCGGCCGCGAGCGCGCGCGCACCGCCTACGACCTCTACGTCCGCGCGAGCCAGCTCGACGAGGATCCGCAGACGATGGGCGAGGCCGAGACGCTGTATCGGCGGGCGCTCGAGCTCGATCCGTGGCTCGCCATCGCCTACACGAACCTCGGCAACATCTGCTTCCGCCGCAACGACGAGCGCGAGGCCGAGGTGCTCTACCGGCGCGCGCTCGAGCTCGACCAGGTGCAGCCCGAGGCGCAGTACAACCTCGGCTACGTGATGCTCGAGCGCGGCGACGCGGCCGACGCGATCGCCTTCTTCCGCGGCGCGATCTCGAGCGACCCGCGCTTCGCCGACGCGTACTTCAACCTCGCGATGGCCTACGAGCAGGTCGGCGACGTGCAGCAGGCGCGGCCGTGCTGGCGCAAGTACCTCGAGATCGAGCCGACGGGCACCTGGGCCGACATCGCGCGCAAGCACCTCTGACGCGCGCGCCGTAAGATCGCGCCATGCTCCGCGAGACCGAGCTCTCCCTCATCGATCGCCTCCTCGCGCTGCACGAGGCGGGCACCACGTCGATGGTCGACGACGAGTCGCGGATCGACGTCGCCGCGTACACGTCGAAGCCGCGCTTCGAGGCCGAGCGCGCCGCGCTGTTCCAGGGCCTGCCGGTCATCGTCCTGCACAGCTCCGAGCTCGCGGCGCCGGGCGATTTCGTCACGCACGACGCGCTCGGCCTGCCGCTCGTCTTCATGCGCGGACAAGACGGCGTCGCGCGCGCGTTCCTCAACGTGTGCCGTCACCGCGGCGCGCGCCTGGCCGACGCGCCGTGCGGCAACAAGAAGGCGTTCGTGTGCGGCTACCACGGCTGGAGCTACACGCTCACGGGCTCGCTCCTCCACGTGCCGCAGGCCGAGGGCTTCCCGCGGCGCGAGGATCGCGGCCTCGTCCCGGTGCCGTGCGAGGAGCGCGCGGGCTTCGTGTGGGTCGTCGCCGACCGCAAGAAGACGCTCGATCTCGGCGCGTTCCTCGGCCCGCTCGCGAGCGAGCTCGACGACTTCGGCCTCGCGCGGGACGTCGCGTTCCGCACGGAGCACGTCACGCGCAAGTTCAACTGGAAGCTCCTCATCGACGCGTTCCTCGACGGCTACCACATCAAACGGCTGCATCGAGACTCGGTGTACCGCTTCTTCCTCGACAACGTGAACGTCGCCGACCTGTTCGCGCCGCACGTGCGATCTGCCGTCGCGCGCAAGGGGCTCGAGAAGGCGCGCGACGTGCCGCGCGGCGAGTGGCGCTATCGAGACGTGCTCTCGCTCACGTACTTCGTGTTCCCGAACACGGTGCTCGTGTTCCACCCCGACTGGGTGTCGCGCATCACGCTGTTCCCGCTCGCGGTCGACGAGACGCTGTTCACGCACACGATGATCGTGCCGGCCGCCGCGGCTGCGCCGTCGCGGGGCGCGACCGAGGCGAGCACCGACGACCGGCGCGCCCACTGGGACAAGACGTGGCGCCTCATCCACGAGAACGTCTTCGAGAAGGAGGACATGGTCGCCGCCGCCTGGATCCAGTCGGGCCTCGCGTCGGGCGCGAACGAGTCGTTCGCGTGCGGCCGCTTCGAGTTCCCGATCCGCTGGTTCCACGACGAGCTGGATCGCGCCCTCGCCCTCGCGGCCGCCGGCCCGTGACTACGGCGCCGCGGGCGTGGCCCACCAGCCGACGAGCGACAGGCCGACGAGCAGCGCGACGAACGTGACGAACGCGCGGCGATCGCCCTTCGGGGGGAGATCCTGCTTGAGCCGCAGCGCGCCGAACACGACGACGCCCCACGCGATCGGCTGACCGAGGACGAGCGCGACGATCGACGCGACGCCGACGACGATCCCGCGCTGGCGCGCGTCGAGGGCGCGGAGCCCGCGCGCGCCGTCGAGCTGCCAGACGGGCACGAGGTTGAACACGTTGATCGTCGCGCCGAGCGCCGCGACCGCGAGCGCCGTCGGCGAGCCGATCGCGAGGCCGATCGCGAGCGCGACGACCGCGGCGGCGGCGCCCCACACGGGCCCGGCGAGGCCGACGCGCGCGTCCTCCCGCGCGTCGATCGGGTACTGATGCAGGCGCACGAGCGCGCCGAACCCGGGCACGAACATGGGCGCGGTCGCGCGGATCCCGTACGCGCGGAGGGCGAAGACGTGCCCCATCTCGTGCACGTAGATCGACGCGACGAGGCCGACGCCGAAGCCGATGCCGTGCGAGCGATCGATCGCGAGCCACGCGAACATCGAGAGCAGCGTCGGGAGCGACGTGAGGCCGACCGCGAGGAGCTTGGCCTTGCCGAGCAGCGACAGGGCCGCGTACTTCGCCTGCCAGAGGACGACGCCGACGGCGCCGAGCCCCGCCGCTGCCTTGCCCCCGCCGGGCTTCGGCGGGGGCTTCGCGCGCGACGCGTCGACGAGCTCGCTGAGGCGCGCGACGTTCACGCCCACCTCGCGGCGCTGCAGGCTCCCGTGCGGCAAGAGCTCCATCGCCTCGCGCCAGGCCGAGAGCGCGTCCGTCAGCCGCGCGTCACCCTCCGCGGCCGACGCCTCGGCGGCGAGGCGCTGCAGGCGCGACGAGTGGACGAGCTTGCGACACGCCGGGCACGCGAGCATGGCGGGCGCGAGCTCGACCCCGCACGCGCCGCACGCGTCGGCGCCGGCGGGCAGCTCCGCGATCACGGCGCGGCGGCCGTCGCCTGATGAGGCCCGGTCACGGCGCCGCCCACGCCCTTCGACACCTTCCACGCCGTGCGCAGGCCGAAGAAGATGATGAAGAGCCCGATGATGCCGCCGATGCCGTCGGCGATCTCGTAGAAGGGCGCGACGAGCAGGAAGTAGACGACGAAGCCGACGAGCTTCACCAGGGCGCCGAGCGCGCTGCCGAGGCCGACGTGCTCGGCGGGGCTCGCCGCAGCCGGCGGCTCTGCGTGCGCGCCGTCGTCCGCAGGCTGCTCCGGCGGCGCCTTGGCGGGCGCGGGAGACGTCGACGGCGTCGCGGAGGCTTGCTGCGCGCCCGCGTCGCGGATCGCGGTGACGAGCGCGGGCAGGTAGCCCATCGAGCTCGCGAAGTACGTGAGCGCGACGGCGAGCACCTGGTGGCGGCGCGAGCCGAAGCCGCGCGTCGTCTTCTGGATGGTGCGGCCGATCGCCCAGCCGATGCCGATCGTGACGAGGGCGAACTGGATGTTCGTGAAGCCGACGAACACCGCGTAGGCGCCGCCGCAGCCGACCGCGACCACGCCCGCGAGCGCGGCCGCCTTGGCGAAGGTCGCGGGCTTCTTCGCGTCGGTGAACGAGCGCTCGACGCCGGCGCGGCAGCCGTGACAGAGCACCTTGCCGAGGAAGTGAAAGTACGCGGTCGTGATGCTCTGTTTGCACAGGCTACACGC
Organism: Byssovorax sp.; assembly: GCA_036500365.1. Lineage (GTDB taxonomy): Bacteria > Myxococcota_A > Polyangia > Polyangiales > Polyangiaceae > DASYCF01. Next base: position 1,452 of record DASYCF010001400.1, on the reverse strand, counting down.
GAGCGTCGGCGCGCTCTTCTCCGCGTACGCGGCGGTCTCGAAGTCGATTCCAGCGCTCTTCGGCTCCTCCGCCGCGACGTCCTCGCTCATGCGGCGGAGGATACACGGAGCGCGCACTCCGCGGCTACGCGCCGCAGCTCAGCGGCGCACCCACCGACCGCCGTAGTAGTAGTGGAGCCCGCCGCGGAACGCGTAGCGCGGGCCGATCCAGCGGTAGCCGGGCCGACCGACGACGTAGCGACCCGGCGCCCACACGTAGCCGCGCGGACCCCACCAGTAGTAGCCGGGAGCCCACACGCGGCCCGCGATCGGGGCGCCGACGGCCTCGACCGGGGCGGCCGGCGGCGGGCCGTTGACGACCATCGGGCCGTCCTCCTCGACGACGGGATAACGGGGGTCGACGGGATCGTCGAAGGTGCAGGCCGGCAGCGCGAGCGCCGCGACGACCACGAGGGAGAGTCGCAGGGTGTTCATGCCGAGCCGTTCAAGCATCCGACGGTCCATCCGGCGTCCGGCGCGCAAGCGCCGCTTTTCGAGGCGCTGGCGCGACGTGATCGAAAGAAGCTTTCGCGAGCATCCGTCGAGCGCGCCCGCGCGTCCGCGCGACGTGAGGCGAATTGCCCCGTCGCGCGCACGCGCGGGCGCATCACGCCTCAGACGCCGGTGCGACCGAGGGAGTCGAAGATCGGCTCGATGCGCTTGATCGCGCGCTGGATCTCGTCGCCGAGGTCGTTCGCCGAGGTGGTCACGCGCCGCTCGAGCTCGTCGAGATCCTTCTCGAGGATGCGAAAATCGCGCTGCGCGTCCATTCCGAGGAGGTGCACCTTGAGGCGCAGCTCGTCGCGCAGCTGACGCAGGCGATCCATGCCCTGGAGCTTGGCGTTCTTCTTCTCGGTCTCTGCGTTCATCGGGGTCGTGTACATGATTCCTCCGCGCGGAGCAGGAGCACGCGTCGTGCCGGCGCGAGCCTCGACGTCGGCGCGTCGGCGCTCCCGACCGGCCGACCCGACGACGCGCGTCAGAGCCCGTAGGCGGCGACCTCGGCGTACTCGGTCGTGACCGGCGCCTCGTCGCACCGGTCCTTGATCTCGGCCGTGAACGCGCGGAACTCGGCGAGCTCGTTCAGCGGGTTCACCGCGCCCGCGACGAACGCCACGTGCACGAAGCTCACGCCGTCGGCCGCCTTGTAGGCCGCGTAGCGGAGGCCGTCGGGCTTGTCGTTGCCGAGCGCGCCGAACACCGCGCGGATCAGGGCCTCGTGCTCCTCGATGCGCTCGGGCTTCACCTTGTATCGAACCATGACACGCCTCATCGTCGTCTCCTCTCGCGCGCGGGTGCGCGCCTAACCGTTCGTCCGCTCGGCCTCGCGCTTCAGGTCGGCCGCGTAGGTCTCGAACGCGGGGCCGAAGTCCGGGAGCGAGCCCTTGATCATCGGCAGCATCACGCCGCTCA
>DASYCF010001399.1:0-3217 GCA_036500365.1 Byssovorax sp. | reverse complement strand
CCTCGCGGAGCTCGAGGCGAAGCTCGGCGACGCGCTGTTCGTTCGCGGGGTCGAGGGCGTGACGCCGACGACCCTCGGCGAGCGGCTGGTCGCGCCCGCGCGCCGCATGGCCGAGCACGCCGCCGAGGTCGAGCGCGCCGTTTCGGGCGTCGAGGCCGGGCCGAAGGGCGTCGTCCGCGTCACCGCGCCGCCGGGCGTCGCCTTCACGCTGCTCGCGCCGTTCGCCGCGCGCGCGCTCGCGGCGCTCCCCGACGTGCGGCTCGAGGTCGTCTCCACGGTCCACTACGTCGACCTCGTCCGGCGCGAGGCCGACCTCGCGATCCGCGTCGACACGGGGGCGCGGCCGACCGCGCAGCGCGATCTCGTCGTCCTCGCGACGCACACGCACCGCGTCGCGGTGTTCTCGACGCGCGCGCTCGCGGCGCGCCTCGGGCCGAGGTGCGCGCTCGCCGACGTCCCCTGGATCGGCTGGGCCCCGCCGCTCGAGCACCTGCCGCCGAACCCGCAGCTCGCGTCGCGCATCCCCGGGTTTCGACCGGCGTTCGCGTCGGACGACTTCATCGTCCAGCTGCGCGCGGCCGAGGCTGGCGTCGGCGCGATCGTCCTCGGCGCGATGCCGCCGACGTTCGCGCTCGGCGAGCTCGTCGAGCTCCCGATCTCGCTCGGCCCGATCACCTCGTCGATGCACCTCGTCGCCGCGCGCAGCGCGCTCGCCGTGCCGCGCGTGCGCGCCGTCGCGGAGCTGCTCGCGCGCGAGCTCGCGCCGCCTGCGCGGCGCAGGCGCTCCGCGTGAGGAAGCGAACTTTCCCGCTGCGGCTTCGGCGCTTGACGTTCGTCACCCCGACCATCTAGCAAGAAGAGGTGCCGCACCGACCTCTCCACGGGCCGCGTGGCTCCTCGCGCGGCGCGCTGTTCGCGGCGATCGCGATCACCCTCGGCGGCTCGTTGGCGACGCGCATCGCAGCGGCGCAGCCCGCGGCGTCGGCGTCGGCGTCCGCGTCCGCGCCCGCTCCGGCAGCGCCGCCTCCGGTCGCCAAGCCGCCGTCGTCGAGCCCCGCCTCGTCGGCGAGCGCCGCAGCGCCGTCGAGCGCTGGGCCGACGTCGAGCGCAGCGCCCGCGGCCTCGGGCGCGCACGGCGCCGCGCCCGCCGTCGACGTCGGCTCGCCCGTGCGCCTCAAGGATCGCAAGGTCTTCAGCGTCCTCGTCCCGCGCGCAGGCAAGTCCGCGCAGGAGCGCGCCGCCGCCGCCGCGCAGGTCCTCGAGCGCGCCCTCGAGGAGACCGAGACGCCGGAGGTCCGCTTCGAGGAGAAGGACGACGTCGCCGTCGTGTTCGTCGGCGCGCGCCCCATCATCCAGCTCGGCCCCGAGGACGCGGCCGCCGCGGGCGACGCGTCGCTCTCCGTGCACGCGGCCGGCACCGTCGCCCGCGTGCGCGACGCGCTGAAGGCCGAGCGGCAGCGCAGCGCGATCGCGACGACCGTCTTCTCGTTCTCGCTCGTGGTCTTCTCGGCGCTCGTCGCCTTCTTGCTCCTGCGGCAGATCGGCAAGCTCGCCGAGCGCATGCGCGGCTGGATGGAGGCGCACCCCGATCGCATGCCGGTGCTCCGCGTGCGCGACATCGAGGTGGTGCAGGCGTCGGCCGTGCGCGGCGGCCTCTCGGTCGCGCTCTCGGCCGCGAGCATCTTCGCGCAGCTCGGCATCGGCTACGCGTGGATCCTCATCGCGCTCTCGCTCTTCGAGTCGACGCGCAGCTACACCGAGAAGCTCACGGGCTTCGTGCTCACGCCCGTCTCGGCGCTCATGGGGCGCGTCGTCAGCGCGCTGCCGCTCCTCGTCATCGCGCTGATCACGGTGCTCGTCGTCGCCGTGGCGATGCGCTTCGTGCGCCTGTTCTTCGGCAGCGTGTCGCGCGGCGAGACGCAGCTCGGCTGGCTGCCGCGCGACCTCGCCGCGCCGACGAGCTTCCTCGTGCGCTGCGGCATCGTCGTCGTGTCGCTCGTCGTCGCGTCGCCGCTCGTGACGGGCAGCGACGACGGCACGCTGTCGCGCGCGGGCGTCGTCGCCCTCTGCGCGCTCGGCCTCGCCGCGACGCCGATCCTCGCGAGCGCCGCCGCCGGCATCGCCGTCGTGTTCGGCCGCCGCGTCTCCGTCGGCGAGTTCGCCATCGTCGGCGGCCGCACGGGCAAGGTCATCGCCACGACGATGCTCGAGGTCCGGCTCGAGGACGAGGACGGCTGTGAGACGCACGTGCCGCACCTCCTCAGCCTGCTGCACCCGATGCGCATCCTCGGGCGCTCGCCGCCCGTCGTCGGCGAGATCACGGTCGCGCCGAACGCGCCGCTCGCGAAGACGCTCGACCTCCTCGCCGAGGCCGCGGCGCGCACGGGCGCGCGGCCGCGCGTCGAGGTGCTCGGCATCGACAGCGACGGCGCCCACCTCCGGGTCACCGTGACGACGAGCACGACCGACGCGAAGAACAAGCTCCTCTGCAACATGTCGGAGGCTCTCCAGCAGAACGGCATCGGCCTCGGCCGCGGCTCGCTCCCCGGGATCCGCACCGCGTGAGCTCGACCATCTGGCTCCTGATGGGGCTCTTGCTCCTGTCGTACATCGGGAGCTTCTTGGCCTCGGGCCGCGCGATCCGCGGCGTCGGACTGCCGAGCGGCGTCGAGTACATCGTGCTCGGGTTCGTGCTCGGTCCCGACGCGCTCGGTTTGTTGGAGCGATCGTCGCTCGACCTCTTCGAGCCCGTCGCCGAGGTCACCGTCGGCTGGCTCATGTTCGTGCTCGGCCTCAAGTTCGGCGTGACGGGCGAGCGCCGCGTTCGTCCGTCGCGGCTCTTCGGCGGCGCGCTCATGGCGCTCGTGACGGGCGGCGCCGTCGGGGCGGCCGCCTACGGCTTCCTCACGTACGCGACGCGCCTCTCGGCGAACGAGCGCCTCGTCGCGGCGACGGGCGCGGGCGCCGTCTGCGCCGAGACGACGCGCTACGCGGTGCGGTGGGTCATCGAGCGTTACGGCGCGCGCGGGCCGCTCTCGGAGCTCGTCTCCGACCTCGCCGACTCCGACGACATCCTGCCGCTCCTCGCCGTCACGTTCACGTTCGCGCTGCGACCCGCGGCGCCGCTCGCGCTCCCGATCGCGATCCCGTTCTGGGGCATGGCTGCGTTCACGATCGCGCTCGGCCTCCTCCTCGGCGGAGTCGCCGCCATCTTGAT
>DASYCF010001398.1:0-3186 GCA_036500365.1 Byssovorax sp. | reverse complement strand
ACAAGGACAAGACGATCGGCATCTACGAGGAGCTCTTCTCCGAGGATCCGACCGACGCGATCGCGACCGAGAAGCTCGAGGAGCTCTACCGCGCCGAGGGCAAGCGCGCGGAGCTCCTCGTCATGCGCGAGCGTCAGATCGCCGTCGCGAGCTCGTCCGCGAGCCGGGTCGAGCTGCGCTTCGAGCTCGCGACGCTCCTCGCCGACGCGAGCGAGCCCGCGCAGGCGCTCGCGCGGCTCCGCGAGAACCTCCACGAGGCGCCGGACCACGCGCCGACCGCGACCAAGCTCGCGGCGCTGCTCGAGCAGTCGAGCCTGTTCGACGAGCTCACCGCGCACCTCGAGGAGCAAGCGGCGCGCGCGCGCCACGCGGGCGACGACGCCGCGGCCGCCGCGCTCTGGCAGCGCGCCGCCGGCGTGGCCGAGGCCCGGCTCGGCGATCCCGTGCGCGCGATCGAGAACCACACGCTCGCGGCCGACGCGGGCGGCGCCGCCTCGCTCGACGAGCTCGCGCGCCTCTACACGAAGCGCGGCGACCACGTGGCCGCGGCGCAGGCCCTCGATCGGCTCCTCGCCACGATGCGCGGCGAGGCCTCGCGCGCGGTAGCGCTGCGCCTCGCCGACTCGCTCCTCGCGGCGGGCGACCGCGACACGGCGCGCGCGCGGCTCGCCGTGGCGGCTCGCGGCGTCGACGCGCCGCTGCTCCGCAAGCGGCTCGCCGATCTCCACAAGGAGGCGGGCGACTACCGCGCGCTCGCCGATCTGCTCGCCGAGGACGCGACGTTCGCGACCGACAAGACGACGCGCGCGACGCTGCTCGCGCAGGCCTCCGAGCTCTACGTCCAGCGCTGCGACGATCCCGCGGCGGCGGTCCCGCTGCTCGAGCAGGCCCGCGAGCTCGCGCCGGACGAGCTCGCGCCGAAGCTCGCGCTCTCGTCGGCGCTCGCCGCGTCACGCCGCCTCGACGAGGCCTCGCGCCTGCTCGCCGACATCATCGCCTCGTACGGCGGTCGCAGGCCGAAGGAGCGCGCGCTCGTGCACCACTACCTCGCGCGCGTCTCGCTCGTCGCGGGTGATCGCGCGCGGGCGCTCGGCGAGCTCGACGTCGCGCTGCGCATCGACCCGGCGCACCCCGAGATCCTGCACGCGCTCGCGCGCCTCGCCTTCGAAGAGGGCCAGATCGAGCGCGCCGATCGCACGTACCGCGCGCTCTTGCTCGTCGTGCGGAGGCCGCGCGAGTCCACGTTCTCGGCGCTCGCCGTGAGCCGCGCCGAGGTGCTCCTCGAGCTCGCGACGATCGCCGACAAGAAGGAGGATCCCGCGCGCGCCGCCGAGTACCTCGCGTCGGCGTTCGAGGCCGCGCGCGACGAGGACAGCGAGCGCGAGCGGTTGCTCTCGGCGCTCCGCGTCGGCAAGCGCCACGATCTCCTCGCGCGCGCGCTGCAGGATCGCGTGACCGCGCTCGACGAGGGCGTGCCGTCGCCCGACGCCGCGGCCGGCGCGTCCGAGCTCGCGTCGCTGCTCGGCGAGCTGGCGTCGCTCCACGAGGGTCCGCTCGAGCGCCCCGACGCCGCGCTCGACGCGCGCCTCCGCGCGCTGTCGCTCACGCCCGACGCCGAGTCCGCGCGCGAGGCCGCGCTCGCGCTCGCTCGCAAGACGGACACCGTAGGCCGCTTCGTCGACGCGGCGCGCGCCGTCCTCGACGCCGCGACGACGAGCGAGCAGACGATCGATCGACTCCTGTGGCTCGGGCGCGTGCTCGAGCTCGACGCGAAGGATGATCGAGGCGCCGCGGCCGCGTACGCGCGCGCCGAGACGGAGCTCGCGGGCGACGGCGCGGAGGCAGCGCTCGGTCCCGCGTCGGCGCGCTCGTCGCCCCGCGTCCGGCGGCTCGGCGAGGTGTGGCGCGCCCTCGAGCGCATCCACGCGCGCCTCGGCGATCACGCCGCGCAGGCCGACGTGCTGTCGAAGCGCATCGCCGCGTCAGCCGGGCTCTCGCCCGAGGAGCAGGCCGATCCGCTGTACCGCCTCGCCGCGCTCCGCCTCGGCGACGTCGACGCGCAGGCCGAGGGGCTCGACGTGCTCGAGCGCGCGCTCGCCGTCTCGTCCGATCTCGCGCGCGCCGAGGCGCTGCTCCGCGACGCGCTCGCGAAGCGGCCCGACGATCGGGAGCTCCTCCGCTTCTTCGAGCGGTTCGCGCGCGAGCAGGGCCAGCGGCGCGCCCTCGTCGACGCGCTCGTCGCCCTCGCCGAGGAGGCGCGGCGCGGCGCCGTGCCGCTCGAGCCGGGCGAGGACCCGCTGCGCGAGGCGGTCGACGTGGCGCTCTCGCTCGCCGACCGCGCGCTGGCCGAGTCGATCTTGCGACGCGTGCTCGAGGCGTCCGGCGAGGACGCGGCGACGGCGTGGGCGATGATCGCGCTCGCGCACCTCGTCGAGGAGGCGGGTAACCTCGCCGAGGCCGCCGCGCTCCGCGAGCGCGCCGCGCCCCACTTCGATCCCGAAGAGGAGCGCCAGCTCTTGATCGGCGTCGCCGAGGCGGCGACCGGTCCGCTCGCCGACCTCGACCGCGCCGCGCGGATCTACGAGGCGCTGCGCGTCCGCGAGCCCGCCGACCGTGATCTCTGGCAGCCCCTCCTCGAGGTCGTGCGCAAGCGCGGCGACGAGCGCCGCCTCGCGTCGTTGCTCGAGGAGACGACGCCGCTCGTCGACGACGCGAAGGAGCGCGCCGTCATGGGCTTCGAACGCGCGCGGCTCGTCGCGAAGTGGGACGAGCGCGCCGCCGCGTCGCTCCTCCACGAGGTCCTCGAGAACGACCCGTCGCAGGTCGAGGCCGCGATGCAGCTCGCCAACATGCTCGAGCGCGCCGGCGAGAAGGGCGAGCTCGCCGACCTCTTGCGCAAGCAGCTCGAGGCCGCGAAGGACCGCGAGGACACGGCGTCGATCGTGTCGCTCTCCATCCGCCTCGGCGCGCTGCTCGAGGCGCAGGGCGAGGAGAACGAGGCGCAGGACGTCTACCACGCCGCGCTCGACTGGGACAAAGGCGCCCGCGAGATCCTGCGCGCCGTGCTGCGCATCGCGCACGCGCGCGACGACTCGATGGACGTCGGCGACGCGCTCGATCAGCTCTTGCAGGTCGAGATCGGCGAGGCCGCCGCCGAGCTCGCGCTCCAGCTCGCGCAGATCCGCG
>DASYCF010001397.1:0-5407 GCA_036500365.1 Byssovorax sp. | reverse complement strand
GCTGTACGCAGCGTCGAGCGTGCTCTTCTACCTCGCCATCGTGCGCGGTCAGCCGGTCGCCCTCGGCGCCGCGCCCGCCGGGGACGCGAACCGCGGGCGCGAGCGGGCGCTCCGCCTCGCGCCGACCCTGCTCGGCCTCGGCGCGCTCGGGCACGCGGCGTACATCGGGATCGCGAGCTTCGTCGCGCACGTGTGCCCGATCCACTCGGTGCACTTCTTCCTCTCGGTGGCGGCGCTGTTCGCGGTGTCGGGCTACCTCGCGCTCCGCGGGCGCTTCCGCGTCGACGCGCTCGGCCTGCTCGTCGGCCCGCTCGGGCTCGCGTTCTTGATCGGCACGTACCTGCTCGGAAAGCCCGCGCCCGCGCCGCGCCTCTCGCCGCTCTTCATCACGCTGCACGTGATGGCGAACCTCGTCGGCGTCGGCCTGTTCTTGCTCGCGGGCGGCGCGGCGGCGCTCTACCTCGTGCAGGAGCGGCGCATCAAGGCGAAGCGCCTGCCGGCGGGGCGCGGCGCGCTCCCGCCGCTCGACACGCTCGACCGCGCGGTGCACCGCTTCCTCGTCGCGGGCTTCCCGCTGCTCACGCTCGGCGTCATCACGGGCACCTACTGGGCGCAGAAGCTCGAGGTCGGCAGCCCCGAGGAGATCATGCGGAGCGTCTTCGGCTACGCGATGTGGCTCCTCGTCGCGGGCGTGCTCCTGCTTCGCGCCGCGGCGGGCTGGCGCGGTCGCCGCGCCGCGTACGGCACGCTCGCCGGCCTCGCGTGCGCGTGCGCCGTGCTCGTCATGTACCTCGTTCGACCGGCGATGGGCCTCGGGGGCTGAGCGTTGATCACCGTCGTCGGCCTCTCGCACAAGTCCGCGCCGATCGAGGTGCGCGAGCGCCTCGCGTTCGCGAAGGACGCGCTGCCCGCGCTGTTCGACAAGCTCCGCGCGGCGGGGGTCGGCGAGTCGGTCGTGCTCTCGACGTGCAACCGCGTCGAGGTCTACGCCGCGCCGATCGGGCGCGCGCCGTCGGCGAACGATCTCGAGGCCACCGCGCGCGCCGCGTTCGAGGTGCTCTCCGAGCTCGGTGGCCGCGGCGTCGAGCCGCACCTCGTGCGCGCCGCCGGCCGCGACGCCGTGCGCCACCTCTTCCGCGTCGCCGCGTCGCTCGACTCGCTCGTCGTCGGAGAGCCGCAGATCCTCGGCCAGCTGAAGGACGCGATCGACGCCTCGCGCGCCGAGAAGGCCCTCGGACCGAGCCTCGGCCACGCGATGCAGCGCGCCGTGCGCGTCGGCAAGCGCGTCCGGACCGAGACGCAGATCGGCGCCGGCCAGGTGTCGGTCTCGAGCGTCGCGGTCGATCTCGCGCGGCAGATCTTCGGCGAGCTCGACGGTCGCGTCGCGCTGCTCGTCGGCGCCGGCGAGATGGCCGAGGCCGCGGCGAAGCTCCTCGTCAAGGCGGGCGCGCGGCTCATCGTCGTGAACCGGAGCCCCGAGCGCGCCGCGAACCTCGCGCGCGAGGTCGGCGGCGATCCGCGCGTGTGGGCCGAGCTCGAGCGCTCGATCGTCGAGGCCGACATCGTCGTGTCGTCGACGTCGAGCCCCGGCTACGTCGTCACGCGCGAGCTCGTGAAGGGCGCGCGCAAGGCACGCCGCGGCAGGAGCCTCTTCCTCATCGACATCGCCGTCCCGCGCGACGTCGAGCCCGCCGTGAACGAGCTCGACAACGTGTACCTGTACGACGTCGACGACCTCTCGCAGATCGTCGCGCAGTCGCTCGACGGCCGCGCGAGCGAGGCGGCGCGCGCCGCCGCGATCGTCGACGAAGAGGCGAAGGGCTTCGAGGCGTGGACGCTCGAGCAGTCGATGACGCCGGTCATCGTCGGCCTCCGCGCGCGCACGCGCGCCGTGCTCGCGGCCGAGGTCGAGCGGAGCTTGTCCGGCAAGCTCCGGCACCTCGGACAGCTCGAGCGCGAGGCCCTCGGCCTGCTGGTCGACGCGGCCACCAACAAGCTCCTCCACGCGCCGGTCACGCGCCTCCGCGCCGCCGCTGCCGAGGACCGCGCGACCGACCTCGTCGAGGCGCTGCGCGACCTCTTCGACCTGCCCGAGCGAGACGCAGAGGCGCGCGCGGCGGGCCCGTCGCCGCGCGCCGACGCCGACGACGCGCGCGACGGAGACCCACGCTTCGACGCGTGAGCGTCAGCCGCCGGCGGCGCAGAGCCCGCTGCAGTCCGGGTCGTCGAGCGTGCAGTCGAGGCTCGGGTCGTCGACGCAGAAGTAGCCGCTCGGGCACGCCGTGCCGTGGAGGCCGCCGCAGGTCGCCGCGCCCGAGCCGATGCACACGCCGGAGCAGTCGGCGCCGCCGTGCTGCGGGTCGCACCCGTCGCGCGTGTCGTCGACGCACGTGAGCCCGGACGGGCACTGGACGCCGGCGAAGCCGCCACAGCGAGGCGCGGGCGTCACGCAGACGCCTGGGCAGTCGGCGCCGCCGTTCTGCGGGTCGCAGCCGTCGCTCGGATCGTCGACGCACGCCTGGCCGCTCGGGCAAGGCAGGTTCGCGAAGCCGCCGCAGCTCGTCGGGTGCGACGCGACGCAGACGCCTGGGCAGTCGGCGCCGCCGTTCTGCGGGTCGCAGCCGTCGCTCGGATCGTCGACGCACGTCTCGCCGGACGGGCAAGGCAGGTTCGCGAAGCCGCCGCAGTGCTGGGCCTGGCCGCCGCCGGCGCCGGTGGTCGTCGTGGTCGAGGTCGTCGACGTCGTCGACGTCGGGCCGCTGCCGGTCGAGGTCGTGGTCGCGACCGTCGTCGCGCCGTGCCCGGTCGTCGCGCCGTGGCCGGACGAGGTGCCGGCGCCAGCGCCCGTCGCCGTCGTCACCGTCGTCGCGCTCGCGCCGCCGCTGCCGCCGTCGCCCTCGGATCCCGATTGAACGGCCGTGTTGCAGCCGATCGCGATCGTCGAGATCGCGATCAAGCCGCCGAGGAGAGCGTTTGCATTCATGAGAGACCTCTTCATTTCGTGTCGAGTCCCGCGCTACGGCGCGGCGAGGAGCGTGAGGGCGCGGAGCCCCGGATCGGGTGAGCCGAACGTGAGCACGAGGATGTCGTCGACCGCGGCCGAGCCCGCCGCGCGCTTCACGGTGACGACGCGTTGGGCGTTGCGCGGAACGGCGAGCGGCCCGGTCGACGAGACGCTCCACGCGGCGCTGCCCGAGCGGATCGCCATCGCGTCGATCGTCGCGTCCGTTGCGCACGCGTTCGTCAGGGTGATCACCGCGACGGCGGCGGCGGCGACGGGCCCGACCTCGTCCGGCGGATCGAGCGTGAAGCAGCCCGCGAGCGGGACGGGGAGCGGCTCGACCTGGTTTTGTTTGAACCCGATCACGCCGCGCACGTCGAGCGGATCGGACGAGAGCCCGTTCGCCGTCGCCACGAGGCGCACCGCGTCCGTCTGCCCGCCGACGAGCAGCAGCGCGAACGCGCCCGACGCATCGGCGACGTCGCTCGCCGCGGGCGACGCGTCCTCGAGATCGACCGCCGTGACGACGGCGCCCGGGGGCGTGACCGCGCCGGACTCGCCGTCGACCGAGAGCGCGCCGCCGATCTGGAGCCGCGTGATGTCGATCGACGGCGGCTCCGGCTGCGGGCTGACGGCGCACCCGACCATCGCCCACGCGGCGAGCGCACACGAGGCGACGAGGCGGCGCGAGGGTCCCATGCCGCCGTCAGTCGGCTGCACGCGCGATGCCACGCCCCCCCATGCGGGTCGTTCCGGGAAAATCGCGCCTGCTGGACATCTCCAATGTGTCTCGTGTTGTATCAGTTCACTCGAGATGAGACACTTTGAGAGATGGCCTTGGAGCGCGGCGTCGTCGTCCAGCGGCGCTACCGCCTCGAGCGCGCGCTCGGTGCCGGCGGCATGGGCACCACGTACCTCGCGCGGGACGAGGCGCTCGATCGCGACGTGGCGCTGAAGCTCCTCGGCGCCGGCGGGGACGCGTCGATGCTCGAGGCGATGCGCGCCGAGTTCTCGCGGCTCGCGGGGGTCGTGCACCCGCACCTCACCCGCGTGTACGACTTCGGCGTCGCGCGCGTCGGCGAAGCCGAAGAAGGGCCGCGCGCGTTCTACACGTCGGCCGTCGTCGAGGGCGCGCACCTCGATCGGTTCGCGGACGCGCGATCGCTCCACGAGGTCGCGCGCGCGCTGCTCGGCGTCGTCGACGCGCTCGGGGAGCTCCACCGGCTCGGCTTCGTGCACGGCGACGTGAAGCCCGCGAACGTGCTCGTCGAGGAGGGCGGGCGCGCGGTGCTGCTCGACCTCGGGTGCAGCCGCGGGATCGGCGCGACAGGGCCCGTGTTCGGGACGCCCGGCTACGTCGCGCCCGAGCTCCTCGCGGGCGCTCCGGCGGACGCGGCGATCGACGCGTTCGCGCTCGGCGTCGCGATGCGCGAGGTCGCCACGCGGCGCCTCCTCGCGCGGCTCCGGCGGCTCGCGGCGCGCCTCGTGCGCGTCGATCCCGGCGCGCGGCCGTCGCTCGCGGAGGCGCGCGACGAGCTCGCTTCGATGTGCGCCGCCAGCGGCGCCAGGCCATCGACGCTGCGGGCCCGGTCGAAGGCCCCGCGGCTCACGTCCCCGCCGCGGCTCATCGGCAGGAGCGCGGAGGTCGCCGCGTTTCGTCGCGCGCTCGACGCGCTCACGCGCGGGGAGGGCGGGCCGCGCGCGATCTGCCTCGTCGGCGACGCGGGCGCGGGCCGCACGCGGCTCCTCGACGAGCTCCGCTGGATCGCCGAGCTCGGCGGCGCTCCCGTCGTCGAAGGCGACGCGCGGTCGCCGCGCGCCCTCACGTCGATGATCGAGCGGGCCTCGGGCGAGCCGGTGCCCGAGGGGATCGCCGGCGTCGGCGTGGCGCGCAGGCTGCTGGACGGGCTCACGGCGCCGACGGCGCTCTTCCTCGACGACGCAGACGCGCTCGATCCCATCCAACAAGCCCTCCTCGCGTCGGTCGCGCGCACGGCGACGCCGCGCGCGCCGTGGCTCCTCGCGTGGGTCGGGCCGCCGTACGACGGCGAGGCCGTCGCGAGGCTCGACGTGGGCCCGCTCGACGCGCGCGACGTGGCGGCCTGGACAAGCGCGTGCGGCGTGACGGTGACGCCGAGCGACCTCGCGGAGACGACGGGTGGCCGCGCCGCGTCGATCGAGCGCGCGCTCGCGGGTCGTGACCAAGACGGCGACGCGCGGGCCCTCTCCGGGCGAGCGCGCGCCGCGTTCGCCGCGCTGACGACGGCCGGGCGACGCGCCGTGTCGGCGTGCGCGGTGGTGGAGGGCTCGCTCGACACGGACGCGGCGCGCGCGCTCGGCGTCGACGAGGCCGGGGCGAGCGAGGCCGTCGCCGCGCGCTTCGTCGTGACCCAGGACGGCCGGCTC
>DASYCF010001396.1:0-7120 GCA_036500365.1 Byssovorax sp. | reverse complement strand
GAGGCGATCCTCCGAGGAGCCTTCGTACGACGCGAACAGGAGCTCGTTGAACAGGCGTCGATCGAGGAGCTCCGCCAGCGCCATCCGCGGCGCGTTCACGAGCGCGCGCCCGAGCTTCATCGCGCTGTGCAGCGGCGTCGGCTGGTTCACGAGATAGAACATCGTCGGGTGCACCAGGTTCGTGGTGACCAACGTGCCGTCGACGTCGAAGTAGCTCGCGGGCATGCGGGACGGCAAATCGGCCGTAAATCGCCTCGAGTCAAGCGCGAGCGCGTGCGAAACCCGGTTCGCGCTGCGCGTCGCAGCTTGTGGCAGCCGTCCGCCGCGTGCACGTGCACGTCATGATCGCGAGGGCCCCGCGCGCGTCCGCCGTCTCGATCGCCGGGCTCGATCCGTCGGGCGGCGCCGGCCTCGCCGCGGATCTGCGCGCGTTCGCGGCGGCGGGCGTGTGGGGCGGCGCCGTGTGCGCGGCGCTGACGGTGCAGTCGACGCGCGGCGTCGTCCGCGTGAAGGCCGTCGCCGCGCCGCTGGTCGTCGCGCAGGCCGAGGCGCTCTTCGAAGACCTCGACGTCGGCGCGGTCAAGGTCGGCGCGCTCGGGTCGACCGCGAACGTGCGCGCCGTGACCAAGCTCGCGCGCGCTCGTGACGGCGTGCCGTTCGTCGTCGATCCGGTCGGCGCGCCGTCGCGCGGCCCCGCGGCGTCGCGGCTCGACGGCGGCGCGCGGATCGCTGCGCTCCTCGGCCTCGCGCGCGCGTCGACGCTCGTCACGCCGAACCTCGCGGAGGCTGCGGCGCTGCTCGGCGTCGAGGCGATCACGGCCCGCGACGCGGCCGACGCCGCGCGGGCGCTCGTCGATCTCGGCGTTCAGGCCGCGCTCGTGAAGGGCGGCCACGCGCGCGGCGCCGAGTCGATCGACTGGTTCGCCACGCGCGCGGGCGTGCACCGCGTCGCGACGCCGCGCCGGCCGCGCCTCGACGTGCATGGTACGGGCTGCGCGCTGAGCGCGCTCGTCGCCGGCCACCTCGCCTCGCGCCGTGATCGCGAACCGGACGACGCCGCGTTGCTCGCCGCGGTGCGATGGGCTCGCGCGCGCCTCGACGCCGCGCTCGCGACGCCGCTCTCCGTCGGCGGCGGCATGCAGGTGATCGACGTCGACGCGCGCGAACGTGGCTCGTGATCGCGTCCGAACCGCGTTAGCTTCGCGGTCGTGGACCCCGCCGAACGCCGCGTGGTGTGCGAGCTGGTCGCGGGCGTCCTGCTCGCCGACGACGTCCTCGCCGACGCAGAGCAGCACTTCTTGAAGCGCGTGTTCGTTCGCTGCGGCCTGCCCGAAGACGAGTGGGGCGCCGTCCAGCCGAAGCCCGTCGGCGAGGCGTCGGCCGCCCTCCGCGACCTGCCGAAGGATCTGCAGGCGCGCGTCGCGGCCCTGCTCGTCGAGGCCGCCGTCGCCGACGGCGTGATCGACCCGCGCGAGCGCGTCTACCTGCTCGTCGTGAGCGCGGCCATGGGCATCGACGCCGTCGCGATGGAGCAGCGCCTCGCCCAGCGGCTCGAGGTCCTCGCGGAGCGCGGCCCGATGAGCCGACCGTAGCTCGACGGAGCCGCCGGCCGCGGTCGATCGCAATTGCCCGGGAACTTCGCGCCACGCGGGCGGTCGCTCGTGAGGTAGCGTGGCCGCCGGAGGCGCGTCGTTGGCGACGGAGGACGACAGCGAAGCGCGGTTCGTAGCGCGGCTCGTCGCCCGTGACGAGGCCGCGTTCACCGAGCTCATCGTCGCGTACGAGCGCCGCGTCTTCGCGCTCGTGTTCCGCATGCTCGGCCGCCGCGACGAGGCGGAGGACCTCGCGCAGGAGGTCTTCGTCCAGGTCTTCAAGGCGATCGACCAGTTCCGCGGCGACGCGAAGCTCTCGACCTGGATCTACCGAATCGCCGTCAACCTCTGCAAAAACCGCACGAAATACAACTCGCGCCGGCACGCGGGCGAGCAGGACGACGTCGACGCGATGGCCGAACGCGTGCCTTTTTCGGCCGCGAAGGGCGTGAGCGTCGCCGACGTGAGCCGCCCCGACGAGCTCGTCGAGGGCATGCAGCTCGAGGCCGTGGTCAAGCGCGCCATCGCCGAGATCGAGCCCGAGTTTCGCGAGGTGCTCATCCTGCGGGACGTGGAAGATCTCTCGTACGAGGAGATCGCCGCCGTCACGGGCCTGCCCGACGGCACCGTGAAGAGCCGCATCCACCGCGCCCGCGGACAGCTCAAGGCGCTCGTGGAGAAGGCGATGGGCGAGAAGGTCAGGAGCGTGAAATGAGCGACCACGACCGCGAGCCCGAGCGCGAGCGCGAAGAGGCGCGCCCGGTGTCGCTCGACGATCCGCCGTTCGAGGGCGAGATCGACGACGTCGACCTGAAGGACCTGCTGCGCACCGCCCTGCGGCCGCCGGCGGGATCGGTGGCGCCGAGCCTCGTCCCCGGCGTGCAGAAGAAGCTCCGCGCGCGCTCGCGCGGCCGATTCTACGGCGACGGCTGGAGCACGACGCGCTCGCCGCGCTCGACGTACCTCGTCACGAGCCTCGTCATGCTCGCGCTCATCATCTTCATCTTTTGCGTGCTCGTCCCGTGGGGCAGCGGCGCCCTTCCCTGAGGTCAGCGCGCGCTCTTGCGCAGGCGGTGCTGGCCGCGGTCCATGCGGCGCGGGCTCGATGGGGGGGCCGCGGCGAGCGCCTCGCGAGGCGTGGATGACGCGCTCGGCGCGGAGGGCGGCGTGGCGTGCAGCGCGCTCTCGAGGGCGCCGACCGTGAGGCGCTTCGCGATCATCTCGAGGCCGGCGCGGTTCGCCTCGGCCCGGCCCGCGGCGGCCGCGGCGTGCGCCGAAGGCCCCGGGCGGGTCGCCGCGACGAGGACGGCGGCCGCCGCGACGAGCGCGCCGATCGCGCGCGGGCTCGCGACCCGGCGCGCCGCCGCGAACAACGGGATGACGCCGCCGCGCATCGCCGGCGGAGGGATCTCGTCGCCTTCGGCCACGGTCTCGCGCTCGAACGCCGCGAGCGAGTCGGGCGTCGGCAGATCGGTGATCACCGGCGCCGGCGTCGCGGGCGTCTCCGCAGTCGCCTCGAGGTCGCCGAGGGCGCACGCGAGCTCGGGCAGCTCGTCGACGCGCGTCCAGCACTCGAGCCCCTCGCGCCACGCCCGCGTCGCCGGCCGCACCTCGCCGCGCGCGATCGCGGTCCACGTCTCGAAGGTGCTCAGGGTGATCAGGCGTTCACCAAGGTCCACGCACCACTCGGTCGGCGCGGGCGTCGTCGGCTCCTCGAGCATGGCCAGCGTGTCGGCGAACGCGAAGCCGAGCGACCCGCGCACGAGCGTGACGGCCTCCGAGCGCGACGGCGGTGGGGCATCCGATTCGACCTGCGGATTTCGTGATCCCGCCGCCGAGCCGTGGCCATCTCGATGCAGAGAGGTCGCGGGGAGCGAAGCCGCGACGTCTCGGCCGAGGTCGGTCTCCGGCTCCGGTCGACAGCTTCGCGGGCCCGCGTCCGTGAACTCCCCGTTCAGCGCGGACGCGGCGCCCGCCTCCTTTTCGAGGACGGCTTTCTTGTCTCGGCCCCCAGCGGTCATGCGTCCTCCCTCGTCGGGCAGGCGCGACGACGTGATCGCGAGCGAACACGTCGCCGTCGTCTGCGCCGCCGCCGCGCGAGTTCCGGTCGCGCGACGGTCTGCGCCTCTGTCTGCCAGGCTCTCGACGGACCTGGCTCGGCTGCGGCGCGCTGCGTGATGGGTGCCTATCCGAGCGCGACGCGTCGGGCCAAATTTCGATGCGGCCGCGCGTAACCTCGGTGTGAATTCTTCTCGGAGCGGTGCTGACGGGCGCAGCCTTTCTTCTTGTCCGTTCCGTCCCGGGGTACGATCGCCGTCAGGGTGGTGAGCATGCTTCGTCGTCCGACTTCCTTCCTCGCTTGGTGCGTCGTCGTCTTTTCGCTGTTCGCGCTCGGCTGCGGGCGCTCGTCGCTCACCGACGGCGGCGGCGGCGGCAACCAGGGCCAGGGCGGCATGGGCGAGGGTGGCGGCAGCTCGTGTCGCTGCGGCGACGGCAGGTGCCAGGCGAGCTGCGGCGAGAACGCGAGCAACTGCCCCGTCGACTGCCACAACTCGTGCGTATGCGGCGACGGCCGCTGCGACTCGGGCTGCGGCGAGACCGCCCAGAGCTGTCCGATGGACTGCACCTCGTGCGGGCCCGGCAGCCGCTGCGGCGACGGTCGGTGCGAGGCCGCGTGCGGCGAGACGCGCCAGAACTGCCCGGAAGACTGCGGCAGCGTCACGTGCGCGTGCGGCGATCACATCTGCAACCCGGCCTGCGGCGAGAACACGACCACGTGCCCGCAGGACTGCGGCGCGTGCGGCCCCGGCGAGTTCTGCGGCGACGGCACCTGCGATCCGCAGTGCGGCGAGACGTCTTCGAACTGCTCGATCGACTGCGGCGGATGCTTCTGCGGCAACGGCCGCTGCCAGCCCGAGTGCGGCGAGGACCACGCGAGCTGCCCGCAGGACTGCCCGCGCACGTGCCGCTGCGGCGACGGCTTCTGCGAGCAGCAGTGCGGCGAGAACATGGCGAGCTGCCCGCAGGACTGCGGCTCGCAGTGCGTGTGCGGCGACGGCGTGTGCCAGTCGAGCTGCGGCGAGACGCGCCAGAACTGCCCCCGAGACTGCGGCCCGCCGTGCATCTGCGGCGACGGCGTGTGTCAGCCGATGTGCGGTGAGAACCCCGCGTCGTGCGCGATCGACTGCCCGCACCCGTGCCTCTGCGGCGACGGCAGCTGCGACGCGAACTGCGGCGAGACGCAGCACAGCTGCCCGCAGGACTGCGGCCTCGCGTGCGCGTGCGGCGACGGCGTCTGTCAGCCGGTCTGCGGCGAGACCGCGCAGACCTGCCCGCAGGACTGCACGCAGCCGTGCGCGTGCGGCAACGGCGTCTGCCAGCCGACGTGCGGCGAGACGCGCCAGAGCTGCCCGCAAGACTGCGGCACGCCCTGCCGCTGCGGCGACGGCGTCTGCCAGAGCGAGTGCGGCGAGACTCAGCTCAACTGCGCGCAGGACTGCGGCTCGTTCTGCGTGTGCGGCAACGGCGTCTGCCAGCCGACGTGCGGCGAGACGCACCAGACCTGCCCCTCCGACTGCGCGGCGACGTGCGTGTGCGGCGACGGCGTGTGCGATCCGGCCTGCGGCGAGACGGGCAACACGTGCCCGCAGGACTGCACGACGACGTGCTCGTGCGGCAACGGCGTGTGCCAGAGCGCGTGCGGCGAGACGGCGGTCAACTGCCCGCAGGACTGCGCGCAGCCCTGCCAGTGCGGCAACGGCGTCTGTCAGCCGACGTGCGGCGAGAACGGCCAGACGTGCCCGCAGGACTGCGGCATGTTGTGCTCGTGCGGCGACGGCAAGTGCCAGCCGCTCTGCGGCGAGAGCGGCACGACCTGCCCCCAGGACTGCAAGCCCGGGTGCCTCTGCGGCGACGGCAACTGCCAGCCTCGGTGCGGCGAGGACACGAACTCGTGCCCGCAGGACTGCGGCCAGCCGTGCGTGTGCGGCAACGGCATCTGCCAGCCGCAGTGCTTCGAGGACGGGTTCAGCTGCCCCGAGGACTGCCCCCAGAACTGCCAGTGCGGCGACGGCGTCTGCGACCCGGCGTGCGGCGAGACGAAGGACACGTGCGGCCCCGACTGCGGGCTCCCGTGCGACTGCGGCAACCACGTGTGTCAGGCGAGCTGCCTCGAGACGCACGCCAACTGCCCGCAGGACTGCCCGATCGCGTGCGCGTGCGGCAACGGCGCCTGCCAGCCCGACTGCGGCGAGACCCACGCGAGCTGCCCCCAGGACTGCGCGGCGGGCTGCTCGTGCGGCGACGGCGTGTGCCAGCCGACGTGCGGCGAGAACGCGGACACCTGCCCGCAGGACTGCGCGGCGGGCTGCACGTGCGGCAACTTCGTCTGCCAGCCCGAGTGCGGCGAGAACGTGCAGACCTGCCCCGAGGACTGCCTCACGCAGTGCGCGTGCGGCAACCTGATCTGCGAGCCGGCGTGCGGCGAGACGAAGCAGTCGTGTCCGAGCGACTGCCCGTCTTGCACCTGCGGCGACGGCAAGTGCGAGCCGAGCTGCGGCGAGTCGCACGCGACGTGCCCGCAGGACTGCGCCGCGAGCTGCCTCTGCGGCGACGGCGTGTGCGACGCGAACTGCGGCGAGAACGTCATCAACTGCGCGGTCGACTGCTCGACGATGTGCCAGTGCGGCGACTTCGTGTGCGACCCCGCGTGCGGCGAGAACCCGACGAGCTGCCCCGGCGACTGCGGCTTCCCGTGCTCGTGCGGCGACTTCTTCTGCGACCCGAGCTGCGGTGAGAACAGCTCGAATTGCCCGCAAGACTGCGGCGTCCAGTGCATCTGCGGCGACTTCTTCTGCGACAACTTCGACTGCGGCGAGAACGCGCAGAACTGCCCGCAGGACTGCTCGCAGTCGTGCACGTGCGGCAACTTCGTGTGCGAGCCGCAGTGCGGCGAGGACTTCGTGAGCTGCCCGTCGGACTGCGGTCAGTTCTGCGTGTGCGGCGACGGCTTCTGCGACCCGAACTGCGGCGAGAGCCTCTTCAACTGCCCGCAGGACTGCACGCAGCAGTGCGCGTGCGGCAACTCGCTGTGCGAGCCGGGCTGCGGCGAGAACCCGTTCGACTGCCCGGAGGACTGCCACGGCCAGTGCATCTGCGGCGACGGCGTGTGCGAGCCGCAGTGCGGTGAGAACTCCGCGAACTGCCCGATCGACTGCGGTCAGGGCTGCTTCTGCGGCGACGGCGTGTGCGAGCCGGCGTGCGGCGAGAACATCTTCAACTGCCAGGCCGACTGCTTCCAGTTCTGCGCGTGCGGCAACCTCTTCTGCGAGGCGAACTGCGGCGAGAACCCGTTCACGTGCCCGACCGACTGCGGCGGCGGCACCTTCTCGGCCGGCACCGGCTTCCCCGTCGGCGTCGGGGGCGGCTTCCCCGTCGGCGTCGGCGGAGGCTTCAATGGCCCGGCGGTCGGCAGCGGCTTCCCGGTCGGCGGCATGGGCGGCGGCTTCGCCGGCGTCGGCCCCGGCGCG
>DASYCF010001395.1:0-1572 GCA_036500365.1 Byssovorax sp. | reverse complement strand
CTCGCCGTCGCACCCGTCTGACGCCGCATCATCCCGCCTCAGCAGACGGTCCTCGCGAGCTCGATTTCGGAGGCGTCGTGGGGCGGCGGGTGCTCGCCTTCGCTTCAGAACTGCCCAATTTCGGACAGAGCTTGGGGCGGGCGCGGGCGGTGGTCCTCTGCGCTGAAGTCGGATAGCTTCGGCGGGCGCGCTCTGCGCGCGATCATGAGCGCGCCGCACGCCTCGCCGAAGACGCTCGTCGGCACGCGCCTCGATCACTTCACCGTCGTCGCGGAGCTCGGGCGCGGAGGGATGGGCGTCGTCTACCTTGCCGACGACGAGCGCCTCGGCCGATCGGTCGCGCTGAAGGTGCTGCGCGAGGAGGTCACGAGCGACCCTGCGCGGCGCGCGCGCTTCCTCCGTGAGGCGCGCGCGGCGGCGGCCGTGACGCACCCGAACCTCGTCGCGATCTACGAGGTCGGCGAGGCGGACGGCATCGCGTACCTCGCGATGGAGCTCGTCGAGGGCAAGCCGCTCCGCACGCTCCTCGTCGGCGAGCCCGTGCCGCTCGAGCGCTTCTTCGCCGTCGCGCACGGCGTCGCGCGCGCGCTCGCGAAGGCGCACGACAAGGGCGTCGTCCACCGCGACTTGAAGCCGGAGAACATCCTCGTCACGAACGAGGGCGCGCCGAAGGTCGTCGACTTCGGCCTCGCCAAGCTCGTGGACACGGCCGAGCAGGTGAGCGGCGACGCGGCGACCGAGGTGCAGCTCTCGACGGAGGGCGCGCGGATGGGCACGCCCGCGTACATGCCCCCCGAGCAGGCGCGCGGCGTCGACGTCGATCACCGCGCCGATCTGTTCTCGCTGGGCGTCGTGCTCTACGAGATGGCGACGGGCGCGCGGCCGTTTCGCGGCTCGACCGAGATGGACCTCTTCGTCGCCATCGCGCGCGACGAGCCCTTGAACCCGCGCGCGAAGAATCCGGAGCTCCCCGAGCACGTCGCCGCCGCGATCCTGCGCTGCCTCGCGAAGGATCCCGCGGCGCGGTTCGCGAGCGCGCACGACCTCGCGCGGGCCCTCGAGCCGGCCGACGCGGCGACCGAGCGTCCGCGCGGCGGCGCCGCCGTCGCCACCGCCGCCGATCGGAAGGCCGAGCTCATCCTGCTGGAGCGCGTCCGCGAGTTCTGGATCGACGGCGTGCTCCGCCACGCTGCGCAGGGCGCCGAGCTCATCGAGCTCACCAAGGACGAGCGCAGCGCCGCCGTCGATCGCGGCTTCGGCCTGACGGCCCCGCGCCTCGACGAGGATCAGGAGCCGATCGGCGCCGACGTCGACATCGCGGCGTACTTCGATCGACGCGGCGGCGCGCTGCTCATCCTCGGCGAGCCGGGCGCCGGCAAGACCGTCACGCTGCTCGAGCTCGCGAGCGCCCTCGTCGATCGCGCGCTCGCGGATCCATCCGCGCCGCTCGCGGTCGTGCTCACGCTCACGACGTGGCGCGATCCGAAGCAGCCGATCGCGGCGTGGCTCGTGGCGCAGCTCCGCGACGCGTACCGCGTGCCCGAGCGCGTCGGCCGCGCGTGGGTGGAGGCG
>DASYCF010001394.1:0-10121 GCA_036500365.1 Byssovorax sp. | reverse complement strand
GCACGGCGTTCCTCGCGCTCTGGTCGACGTACCTCGTCGTCGCGCTCGTGCGCGCGCGCCTCCACCGGGCGCCGATGCGCTTCACCGAGGCGGTGAGCGACGTGAGCAAGCGCCTCGTCCCGCTCGCGGCGCTGCCGTTCGTCGTCGGCCTGATGCAGGGCAACCCCGAGAAAGACGCGCAGAAGCTCACGCTCTTCTACGTCGCCGTCGTCGCGCTGCTCGTCGGCCGCGGCGTCTACGCTTGGGGCAAGTCGTCCTCCGTCACGCCGCTCGACGAGCCCGAGGGGGAGGACCGCGCCCTCTCGCGGCCGTCGCGCTGGCCGGCCATCCTCGCGGGCGCGGCCGTCGCGCTGCTCGGCGTCGCGTACGGCGCGTACTTCACGCGCCTGTCGATCATCAACCACCACGCGCTGAACACGCGCACGACCGACCTCGGCTACTACGACAACATCTTCTATCAGTCCGCGCACGGTCACCCGCTCGGGTGCTCGTTCATCAAGGCGGGCTACCACGGGTCGGCGCACTTCGATCCGATCCTCGTCCTGCTCTCGCCGCTCTACCGGCTCTACCCGCGCGCGGAGTTCCTCCTCGGCCTCCAGTCCATCTGGCTCGCGGGCGGCGTCGTGCCGCTCTACCTGCTCGCCAAGTTCAAGCTCGGCCGGCGCCTCCCGGGCGTGGTCCTGTGCGCGCTGTACCTGCTCTACCCCGCGCTCCAGGGCGCGAACCTCTACGAGTTCCACTCGCTCACGCTCGCGACGCCCGTCGTCCTCTGGCTCCTCTACCTGCTCGAGACGAAGAACTTCGCCGGCTACTGGCCGGCGCTCGCGCTCGCGCTGCTCACGCGCGAGGACATGTCGCTCCTCCTCTGCTTCGTCGGCCTCTACGCGCTGCTCTCCGATCGCGCGCGGCTCGCGCGCGCCGGCTGGATCACGATCGGGGCGAGCCTCGTCTACTTCGTGATCGTGAAGCGGCTCTTCATGACGTCGGCCGACATCTTCATGTCGGGCAAGGACGCGTACTCGTTCGCCTATTACTACGACGACCTCATCCCGAACCACACCGGCCTCGGCGGGATGCTCCTCTCGCTCGTGACGAACCCCGTGTTCGTGCTGAAGACCGTCTTCGCCGAGGCGAAGGTCGTCTACCTCCTGCTCCTCTTCTTGCCGCTCGCGTTCCTGCCCTTCCTCGTCAAGCCGGGCCGCGTGATGCTGATTTACGGGCTCGTCTTCACGCTGCTCGCGTCGCGCACGGCGGTCTTCTCCGTGCATTTCCAGTACTCGAGCGTGCTCATCCCGATCGCGTTCGCGCTCGCGCCGATGGCGCTGAAGCGGCTCGAGGACGGCAACGCGAAGGCCTTCGGGCTCGACGGCGCGCGCCTCTCGCGGGCGATGCTCGGGGCGGCCGTCGCCGCGAGCCTGCTCATCTCGTGGCGGTTCGGCGGCATCGTCGAGAACCAGAGCTTCAAGGGCGGCTTCTCGCGCGTGACGCGCAAGCTCACCGCTCCGCAGGAGAAGCTCTACGACTGGATCGACGACACGGCGCAGCGCATCCCGCCCGAGGCGAGCGTCGGCGTCACGAACAAGATCGGCCCGCACGCGTCGAACCACATGGAGGCGTACTTCTATCCGGAGCACACCGACGTCGACTACGTGTTCATCGACGAGAGCGAGCTCAAGGCGAAGGACTCCGAGCGGCACGCGACCGCGATGCGCTCGGGCCAGCTCATCCAGCTCGCGCGCAACGGCAAGATGGCGCTCTTCAAGCGCAACGTCGACAAGCCCCCGCCCCCCGCGTCGACCGCGAGCGTGCCGCGCTCCCCGGCCGACACCGACCCGCAAAAAGAGCGCGAGAAAGAGCACGAGGGCGACTGAGGCGGTGTCGGTCAGCGCGCCCTCGCTTACACTCGCCGGCGAACGGGGTGATCGGACATGAAGAAAGAAATCGGGCTCATCCTCGCGTCGCTCTCGATCTCGGGCGGCTTGATGGGCGCGGTCGGCACAGGCTGCGGGAGCACCTCGACCGTCGACGCGAGCTGCGCGACCACGACGGCGTGCAGCGTCTCGACCTTGTGCTCGTCGTCGTGCGGCACGCACGGGTGCAACACGACGACGTGCAACGCCGCGTCGTGCACGACGTCCTCGACCTGCGCGACGACCGCGTGCACGACGTCGACCTGCACGACCGACACCTGCGCGGCGCCGACCTGCACCACGAACACGTGCACGGCGTCGACGTGCGCGACCGGCGGCTGCTCGGCGAGCACGTGCTCGGCGAGCACCTGATCCGGCGCGGACCGACCGAACGACGCTGCGGCCGAGGCCGAGTAACGGCCTGAATCAAAAGTCACATCTTTCCGATGTGACTTTGTTGGAAAACGTTGCCTGGCCCGCCCGCTCGGGGGATGCTCCGACGGCTTGACGTCGGCCGCTCCTTCGCTCGTCGAGCCCGCGACGCCCGCCCGTCGACGGGCGCCACCCACGCCGTGGGGCACGTACGGCCTCCGATCGGCGGCCGCGCTCTACCTCGGCGTCATGGTCGCGGTGCCGATCGCGATGATCGCGCGGAGCGGGCTCTCGCTCGGCGTGTCGGCCCTCGCGCGCGCGCTCGTCCACCCGGTGGCGCTCGGCGCGCTCGCGCTGACGCTCGAGACCGCCGTGATCATGAGCGTCGTCAACGCCGTGATGGGCACGCTCGTCGCGTACGTGCTCGTTCGATACGACTTCCCGGGCAAGAAGCTCCTGAACCTCGTCATCGACCTGCCGTTCTCGATCCCGACGCTCGTCGCCGGGCTCATGATCGTCGCGCTGTTCGGGCCCGACGCCGCGCTCGGGCGCCTGTCCGCGGCCATGGGCGTGCGCGTGCTCTACGCCCCGCCGGCGATCATCGTCGCGCTCCTCTTCGTCACGCTGCCGTTCGTCGTGCGCGCCGTGCAGCCCGTGCTCATCGAGATCGACGTCGCCGAGGAGGAGGCCGCGTACACGCTCGGCGCGAGCGAGTGGGGCGCGTTCCGCCGCGTCGTCCTGCCCGCGCTCGCGCCGGCGATCGTCACCGGCACGTTGCTCTCGTTCGCGCGCGCGCTCGGCGAGTTCGGCTCGATCGTCGTCGTCGCCGGCAACCTCCCGCGGCGCACGCTCACCGCCGCCGTGTTCGTGTTCGGCGAGGTCGAGTCCGGCAACTACGAGACCGCGAGCGCGATGAGCCTCGTCCTCATCGGCACGTCGTTCGGGATCTTGCTCGTCGTCGACGCGGTCCAGCGTCGGCGCGGGGCGGGGCGCGGTTGACGCGCCGCCGCCTGCTCATCGGCGTCGCCGTCGCGTACGTCGCCGCGCTCCTCCTCGCGCCCGTCATCGAGCTCCTGTGGAGCGCGTTCGCCCTCGGGATCCGACCGTTCTTGCGCGCGATCACCGCGCCCGACGCCGTGCACGCGCTGGAGATGACCGCGTTGATGACCGTCGTCGCCGTCGTCTTCAACGGCGTCTTCGGCACAGCGATCGCGTTCGTGCTCGTGCGCGATCCGCGCTTCGTCGGGCGGCGCCTCCTGAACGGCCTCGTCGAGGTGCCGTTCGCCGTCTCGCCCGTCATCGCGGGCTTCGTGCTAATCGAGCTCTTCGGTCGCAAGGGCGTGCTCGGCCCGCTGCTCGACGCGCACCACCTCAAGATCGCGTTCGCGTGGCCGGGCATGGCGATCGCCACCACGTTC
The DNA here is from genome assembly GCA_036500365.1 of Byssovorax sp. Classification (GTDB taxonomy): domain Bacteria; phylum Myxococcota_A; class Polyangia; order Polyangiales; family Polyangiaceae; genus DASYCF01. Next base: position 6,421 of record DASYCF010001394.1, on the reverse strand, counting down.
GTGTCGCTGCCGTTCGTCGTCCGCGAGGTCGCGCCCGTGCTCGAGGAGATCGGCGTCGATCAAGAGCTCGCCGCGCGCACGCTCGGCGCGTCCGAGCTCACGACGTTCCTGCGCGTGACCCTGCCGAGCATCCGCTGGGGCCTCTTCTACGGCGTCACGCTGACGGCCGCGCGCGCCATCGGCGAGTTCGGCGCGGTGCTCGTCGTGTCGGGCGGCGTCGCCGGGCAGACCGAGACCGCCACGAGCTTCATCTACCGCGCGCTCGAGGATCGCAACGACGTCGGCGGCGCGGCCGTGTCGCTCGTGCTCGCGATCGCGTCGATCGCGCTCCTGCTCGGCATGGACGCGCTCAAGCGCAGGCGCGCCGGCGTCGCGGGGGGCGAGGCGTGATCGGCATCGCCGTCCGCGACCTCGTGAAGGGCTTCGGTCGCGCGCGCGTCGTCGACCGCGTGTCGTTCGAGATCGCGTCGGGCGAGCTCGTCGCGCTGCTCGGCCCGAGCGGCGGCGGCAAGAGCACGGTCTTGCGCATGATCGCGGGCCTCGAGCGGCCCGACGCGGGCGACGTCTTCTTGAACGGCGCGGTCGCGACGAACAAGCGCGTCCAGGAGCGCAACGTCGGCTTCGTCTTCCAGAGCTACGCGCTCTTCCGCCACATGAGCGTGCGCGACAACGTGGCCTTCGGCCTCACGATCCAGAGGCGCCCCAAGCGCGAGATCGATCGCGCCGTCGACGAGCTGCTCGAGCTCGTGCAGCTCGGCGGCTACGGCGGTCGCTTCCCGCAGCAGCTCTCCGGCGGGCAGCGCCAGCGCGTCGCGCTCGCCCGCGCGCTCGCCCCTCGACCGAGCCTGCTCCTCCTCGACGAGCCGTTCGGCGCGCTCGACGCGAAGGTGCGCCTCGAGCTCCGCGAGTGGATCCGGCGCCTGCACAAGGAGCGCGCGATCACGAGCATCTTCGTCACGCACGATCAAGAGGAGGCGCTCGACCTCGCCGACAAAGTGATCATCCTGCAAGAGGGCAAGGTCGAGCAGATCGGCACGCCCGAGGAGATCTACGATCGCCCGGCGACCGAGTTCGTCGCGAGCTTCGTCGGCTCGATCAACGTCCTGTCGGGTCAGGTCGCCGAGGGCCGCGCCGACCTCGGCCCGCTCAGCGTGCACGCGCCGCCCGGCGCCGACGAGGGCGTCTCCGTCCGCGCGTTCGTGCGCCCGCACGACGTGGAGCTCGAGGCGCGCGTCGACTCGAGCCGCGTCCGCGACCCCGCGCCGCCCGGCCGCGCCGTCGCCACCGCGCGAGTCCAGCGCCTGGCGCGCGTCGGCTTCATGGTGAAGATCGAGCTCGAGCTCTCCGACGGCCAAGCGCTCGCCGTCGAGCTCACGCGGGACCGCGTCGCCGCCCTCGGCCTCACCGAGGGCGACCAGGTGATGGTGAACGTGCGCGACGCGAAGCTCTTCGTGCACGACTACGCGATCTGACGCCTCTCGAGGGCTGACAAGGAAAGACGGGGCGTCGGCTGGACGCCTCGGGAGGCGACGGCGCATGACGCTGGGGGGTCAGCGCGGCGGGCGTTCGTGTCGAGGGGCGGGGCTCGAGAGGGGCCTCGAGGGGGGCTCGAGGGGTGGCTGCCCTCCGGGGCGGAGGTCTGTGGACAGTGGCGCGCCCGTGGACAACGCGTTGGAGGTCTCGGGAGGCGGATGAGTCGTCGTGCGCGTTGCCCACCGGCGCTTGGACAACGCGCGGAGGAGCCGCGACAGCCGTGGACTACGTCGTGCGCGCGTTGCCCACACTGCCCACAGACCCGACGACGAATTTTTGATTTCTGATTTCTGATTTCAGAAAAAAACAAAAAACGTCGTCGAGTCGGTGGGCAGTGTGGGCAACGCGTCGAATGGACGTTTCGGTTCATGCGAGGACCGTCGGCGCGTTGTCCAAGCGACTGTGGGCAACGCGCAGAACACGCTCGGCGGCTCTCGAGGACGGTCGGCGCGTTGTCCACAGGCGCGTCACTGTCCACGGACCGCCCGCCGGAACCACTCTTTGGTCTCGGCAGGCTTGACAAATTGCCCGCCACGAACTAGATTAGCTAAATCAAGATGCGGCAACAGACAATCGAATTTCGCACGTGGGGTGGTCGCCGTGCCGGCGCCGGGCGTAAGCCGTCAGGTCGCGAGCGCGGCGCCGTCCACGAAGCTCGGCCGGCGGTCGGGCGGTCGATCCCGCAGCACCTCACGATGCGCGTGCGCGGCGTGCCGAGCTTGCGATCCGAGCGATGCATGAAGGTCATTCGACACGCGTTCGCCGAGGGCAAAGAGCGCTTCGGCTTTCGCCTCGTGCAGTACGCGGTGCAGCCGGATCACCTGCACTTGATCGTCGAAGCAGCAGGGAAGAAGAGCCTGTCGAGCGGCGCGCGCGGGCTCGCCATCCGGGTCGCGATGCGGCTCAATCGGCTCCTCGGACGAGCAGGCAAGGTGTTCGCCGAGCGCTATCACGCGGTGGCGCTCGGCTCGCCCAAGCAGGTCCGGAACGCGCTCGCGTACGTGCTGCTCCAGGAGCGACGGCACGCCGCCAAGCGGCGCTCCGGGCTGACGACCGAGCTCGACGCATGCTCGTCCGCGTTCACGTTCGACGGCTGGGCCGACGCGTCGCCGCGAGCCGGGCCGTGGGACGAGACGGTCGCGGAGGCTCGCTCGTGGCTGCTCTCGAAGGGCTGGCGACGCTACGGGCGCATTCGTCGCGCGGAGGTCCCCGGCGCCGCCTGAACCCGCGGGCGCCGCGTTCACAGGGACCTGGAAAAACGGCGCCCGGCTGCCCTGGGCGCGCTCCCGTCGGCATGGAGCAGCTCAGCTCAATCGAGACAGTCGCACTGAGGATCGCCAGGGTTCACGCAGGCGGCGCGGTTGCACGGGACGTCGCGCTTCGCGTTCACCCTCGGCGTCGCGCCGCTGCGGCTCGGCACGCGCTTCTTCGCGGCAGCGTCGCGCTCCGCCTCGGCCTTGTCGCGCGCCGCCTTCGCGCGCGTCACCTCGTCGCCCGCGGCGCGCGCCTCGGCGGCGAGCACGGCGGCGCGCGCGTCCTTCTCATGCGCCTCGGCGGCGAGGTGGTCCTTCTCGCCCTCGAGCCGCGCGAGCGTCGCGGCGTGCTCGGCCTCGCGCGCGGCCGACTCGGGGCGCAGCTCGCCGAAATAGAGCCCGAGGCTCGCCGCGATCGCGACGAACGCGCACGCGCCGCCGACGATCAGCGCGCGGCGCAGGCGGCGGTGCCCGACGTCCTCGCGGAGCCTCGCGAGCTCGCGCTCGTGCCGCTGCACCTCGACCTGCCGCGCGAGAGCCGCCGCGCGCTCGGCCTCGATCCGAGCGCGCTCGATCGTCGCCGCCTGCATCGCCGCGAGCCGCGCCGCCTCTTCCCGCGCGCGCGCCTCGTCGGCCTCGCGGCGCGCTTGCTCGCCGCGCCGCGTCGCCTCCATCTCCTCGCGCACGAGCTGGTGCATCAGCGCGTGCGCCGCGGCCTCCGCCTCGGCCTTCGCCCGCGCGGCCTCGTCCTCCTCGCGCTGCCGATCGCGCTCGAGCTCCATCAGCCCGTTCAGCGAGAAGAGGACCGAGCTCTCACGCAGCTCACCCATGGGCGCACGCCTCCGGCGGACGCGCCGCCGCGAGGGCGTGCTCGGCCGCGTGAACACGAGCGGGCGCGCGCGCAACGTTTTACTCGCGCGGCGAACATCGCTCGCGGAGGGCACGCGGTCCCGCCTCGCTCGCTTCGACGCGGCGGCCTGCCGCGCGTTGGGTCGCCTCGCGAGATTTTTCGCGTCGGACCGGAACCGCGACCCCTTGCGCCCGTAACCCGCGTGCTAGCTTCGAAGCGCCGGAAGCTTGCCCCGACACCCGTTGGAGGAACCACGCATGTCTTGCCTTGTGACGAAGCCGCGCAAATCCCACCTCGCGCCGTATGCGCTCGTCGTCGTCGCCGCGCTGGCGCCGTTCGCGGCCGGCTGTTCGGCCATCGCGGGTGATCAGGTCGCGCCGATGAGCTTCGACGTCGTGCCCCGCGCCGACGGCACGTTCTCGTCGTGGGACGAGCTCTCGGTCGACGATCCGACCAACACCAGCAACGCGACGCTGCTCTCCGTGACGTTCGACACCGGCGACCCGCCCGTTCCCGACGATCTGTCGTACCTCACGACCCTCATCGGCGTCGGCGTGAACCCGGACGACTCGACGATGGCGGCGCAGTTCTGCTCGCAGGACACCTTCCCCGCGGGCGAGCAGGCGGTCACGGCGAACGTGGACTATCACGACAACATCGTCCCGTTCTTCTCGAACGAGAAGATCATGATCCAGTGGTCGGGGACCGTGAACGTCTCCGCGGGCATCCCCGCGGACGGCTACGTCGTGCACGCGCGGCTCCAGGTCGAGCCGCAGTAGCGCAGCCAGCGAGCGCCCGGCGGCGAGGTCGGGTACGATCGCTGGGTCGTGTTCACGCAGCGGGTGTTCGCGTTCGGGATCGCGCTCGTCGGGGTGACGTGCGTCGCGCTCGGCGTGTCTCGGCGGTCGTCGGCCGCGGGCACGGCGCTGCTCCGCTGGCCGCGCCCAGCCGCCGCGCTGCAGCCGCCCGCCGCGCCGCTCCGCTTCGTCGACGACGTCGACGTCACGCGCTTCTTGCGCGGGAACGTGCACACGCACACGCGCAACAGCGACGGCGACAGCACGCCGGACGTCGTCTACGCGTGGTACCGCGACCACGGCTACCAGTGGCTCGCCATCACCGATCACAACACGCGCACCAACCCCGCGACCTACAAGTCGCTCGCGCGCGCCGGCAAGTTCGTCATGATCCCGGCCGAAGAGGTGACGATGCACGGCGCCGGCAAGCAGGTGCACGTGAACGCTCTCTGCACGAAGAAGACGGTCGGCGGGCACCGCGACGCGACCCAGGCGGGCGCGCTCGCGTGGGCCGTCGCCGCGATCCACGCGCAGGGCGCCGTCGCGCTCGTGAACCACCCGAACTGGGACTGGGCGCTCCGCCCGGGCGACCTCGAGGGCGCGCGCGGCGCCGAGATGCTCGAGGTCGCGAGCGGTCACCCGTACGTGCACGAGGAGGGCGACGCGGAGCACCCCTCGCACGAGGCCATGTGGACCGCCGCGCTCGACGCCGGGCTCGGCCTCGGCGGCGCCGCCGTGGACGACGCGCACGACTTCGCCGAGTCCGCGAAGAAGAAGCCCGCGCGCCCCGGCCGCGGCTGGATCCAGGCCTTCGCGGACGCGGCCACGCCGCTCGACGCCGCCACCGTGTGCGGCGCGCTCGCGAAGCATCGGTACTATTTCTCGTCCGGCCCCGCCCTCACGCGCGTCACCGTGCACGGGAGCGCGATGACCGTGTGGCCCGTGGATCCGGGCGCGACGGTCGAGTTCGTCGGCGAGGGTGGCGCCGTGTTGAAGGCCGTCGGCGCCGCGGGCGACGGCGCGCGCTACGACCTCCGCGGCGACGAGCGCTACGTGCGCGCGCGCGTCACCGATCCGGGCGGCAAGAAGGCGTGGACGAACGCCTACGCGACGACGCGCTGATCACGTCCGCCGCAGCACCAGGATCAGGCGCCACGCGGCGCTGTGCTCGAACGGGACGTCGACGCGGAAGTCCCCGAGGGCCGCCGCGAGCTCGAACGCGGGCACGCGCGCCGCGACGCTCCGCCACGTGGCGAGATCGGGGATGAACCAGCGGTCCTCTTGCTTGAGTCGACCGCGCGGCGAGGCGCGTTTGTCGCCCGCGCATACGACGTCGAGCGTCACGGGGACGACGGAGCCGACGCGTCGATCGAGGTGCATGCGAAAGCGCGCGTCGATGACGAGATCGCCGCGGACCTCCGTCCACTCCGTGTGGTTCGCGCCAGCGGGCGAGAGGTCGCCGGGGTGCGTCGCCTCGATGACGTGCACGCCGCCGGGGGCGAGGCTCACGGCGGCGGCCTCGAGGTGGCGCACGAGCAGCGCCTCCGAGCCGAGCTGATGAATCGATGACAGCGGCACGAACGACAGATCGAACGGGCCGCCGAGGTCCGCCGCGTCGCCGAGCGCGCCGACGCGAAACGACACGGCGGGCGCGAGGCTCCGCGACGACGCGAGGCGCGTGGCATACGCGACGAGCGCGGGCGACCCGTCGACGCCGACGCCCGAGGCGCCGCCGTCGGCGAACGCGAGCAGGTGCCGCCCCGAGCCCGACGCCCACGCGAGGACGCGCCGCACGTCGCGCGCGCCGAAGCGCGCCGCGCACGCGAGCAGGAAGTCCCGCTCCTTCGCGTAGTCGCGGTAGCCGAACGCCGCGTCTTGCAGCGCGGCCTCGTCGAGCTCTGCGGCGCCGCCCGCGCCCGTCGCCGCGTCGGCCGCCGCGGGGACGCGCCGCGTGAACAGGACGAGGTCGTCGCCGGCGGCGTAGAAAT
>DASYCF010001393.1:0-2674 GCA_036500365.1 Byssovorax sp. | reverse complement strand
CTCGATCCCGCATCCGCCCGCATTCATCGACGCGATCGCGTGCGTATCGAAGACGGGCGGAGCCGACCAGGTCCCCCACGTTGTATTTGAAGGCGCCGGCGGCTTCGAGATCACCGCGCTCGCAGCGGACGACCAGTCCGTCTACTGGATCTATCGCACCTCGAACACGTCACGGTCCACGATCTACCGCCTGGCGAAGTGACAGCGCGGCGGAGTCTCGTCGACGGGGAGGCGGACTCGGAGGCGGGGCGCTCCGTCAGAACGCAACGCGCAGCGAGGCGCCGCCGGGGGCCGGCGTCAGCGCGACCTTGGAGGGCGACGGGGCGGGCGCGCGGCTCGTCCAGAAGAGCACGCCAGCCGCGGCGAGCGCGGCGCCTCCCGCGATGAAGCCGACGTCCGACGCCCACGCGTAGGTCTTGCCGCGGCTCACGTCCGCGAGGCCGGCGGGCGTGCACGCGTCGTTGGGGCACGCGCCCTTCGCCTGCGCGGCGGCGTTGCCGGTGAGCACGCCGAACGCGATGCCGACGCCGACGCCCGCGACGCCCGCGCCGCCGACGACGACCGCGATCGTACGGCGCTGCCTGCGGGAATCCTCGACCTCGCGCGCGGCGCCGCCGTCGTCGAGGGGCGCGGTCGCGACCGGAGCGACCACCGGCTCGGGCGCGCGCTCGAGCGGCGGGACGTCGATCGTGAGGCGATCGCCGTCGCGCGCGAGGAGCTCTTTCTTCCACGTGACGTAGCCGCTGCGCCGCGCCTCGAGCACGTGCGCGCCGCCGTCGATCGGGAGCGGGGCGCCGAGCGCCGCGGCGTCGATCGGCTCGCCGTCGCGCGTGACGGCGACGTCCTCGCTCCCGGGCGCGAGGGTCACGGTGAGCTTCGCGAGCGCGGGCTCGAGCGCGGCCGCGCGCTTCTTCGCGAACGCCGCGCGCTTGTCGTCGTGGCCGCGGCGCGCCTCGTCCTCGGCCTCGCGGTACTCGGCCCACGCCGTCGCCGTGCGGCCCTCGATCTCGTGGCACGACGCGAGGTTCAAGAGCGCGCCGAGCGCGGGATCGAGGCGGTAGCTCGCGGCGAACTTGGGACACGCCTCCTTGATGCGACCGGCGGCGCGCAAGCTGCGGCCCTCGGCGAAGAGCGCCTCCGCGGCGGCCGGGTCGCGGCGCGCCGGCGCCGGCTGCGCGCCCGACGACGAGGCGACGATCGCCGCGGCGGCCCCCCACGCGAGCGCGACGACGGCGCGTGAGGTCATCGGCGCGTGCCCAGCGGGTCGTCGTCCTGCTTGGGCGCCGCGCGGCGCGCCGGCGGCCGAGGCGGCGGCGCGTCGTGAGACTTCTTGCCCGCGCCGACGTCGGGGAGCTCGCTCGGGTCGAGCGCGAACGGCGCGTCGGACTTCGGAGCCGGCGCCGCGGACGACGCGGCCGGCGCGGTTTGTCGCGAGAGCAACGCGGTGGTCCGGACGACGGTCGCGGCGATGATCGCGCGCTCGGCGACGCCCTTCTCGGCGGCGCGCGAGACCGCCGCGCGTGGCGACGCGCGCACCGCCGTCCAGCCCGCGATCAAGGTCACGAGCGCGAGGGCGCCGAGCGCCACGGCGAGCACGCCGCGCGATCGCACGCGAACGAAGCGGTGCGTCGTCGCCGCCTCGATCATCGTCGTCGCGCCGGGCGCCATCGACGTGACGCCGCTCACCGTGCCCGCGGTCACGAGGCTGCGCGCGTCGCCACGGAGGACGCGCGCCGCGCGGCTCGCGAGCGCGGCGCCCTGCTCGCCCGCGAACGGCGCGAGCGCCGCGGCGAGCTCGGCGACGGTGCCGTAGCGCTGGTCGGGCTTCTTCGCGAGGGCGGTCTTGACGATCTTGTCGAGGCGCGGCGGCACGCCGGCGCGGAGCAGCGTGAGATCGGGCGGCGTCGCCTCGAGGATCTGCGCGGTGATGTTCGCGACCGAGTTGCCGCCGAACGCGGGGATGCCCGCGACGAACTCGAACAGGATCGCGCCGAGCGACCACACGTCGGAGCGCGCGTCGACGCTGCGGCTCGCGCGCACCTGCTCGGGCGACATGTAGAGCGGCGTGCCGAGGGCGACGAGCGTCATCGTCATCGCCTCCTGACCACCTTCGCCCTCGAGCATCGCCGTCTTGGCGATGCCGAAGTCGAGCACCTTGACGAGCGGCGTCGCGTCGCGGCGGTACGTGAGGAAGAGGTTCCCGGGCTTCAAATCCCGATGGATGATGCCGCACTCGTGCACCTCGGCCATGCCGACGCACGCCTCGAGGATGTAGAGCGCCGCGTCCTCGATCGAGAGCGGGCCCTGCTTGAGCCGCGTCGCGAGGTCCATGCCCTCGAGGAGCTCCATCACGATGAACGGCGCGCCGGCGGCCGTCTGGCCGAGATCGAGCAGGCGCACGCTGTGCTCGCCGCGGACGCGCACGGCGACCTTCGCCTCGCCGAGGAAGCGCGCCATCGCCTCGCGGTTCTGGACGTAGCGGTCGTGGAGCACCTTGATGGCCACGCGCTCGCCGAGCTGCTCGTTCGTGGCCTCGACGACGACGCCCATGCCGCCGCGGCCGATGGCGCGCAGGACGCGGTATTTGCCGGCGAGGACCTCGCCGGGCCTCACCGTGGCGTCGCCGGCCGCGGACATCGCGCGCAATGTATCACGGCGTTCGTCGAGATTTCGC
>DASYCF010001392.1:0-6119 GCA_036500365.1 Byssovorax sp. | reverse complement strand
GCTGAGCGCCGCCGCGACGACGAACAGGAGGGGCATGCTCACGTCGGGCATGCGCCACGCGACGATGCCGGCGGCGGCGAAGACGGCGAGGGTTGCCGACGCGCGGATCCACGTCGGCTGCACGAGCAGGAGCGCCTCGCGGAACGCGCGCGGGTCGACGGGCACGGCGACGGCTGCGACGGTCGTCTCGTCGTCCACGGCGGCGCCCGGCTACCAGGTCTCGCCGAAGGGGCGCGCCTCGACCTCGAAGGACCAGCCGGCGGGGTCCTGCGTCGCGAGCTGGAGGGCGATCGCGGCGACCGCGTCGGGCGCGATGAAGAACGCGTCGGGCTTGTCGGGCAGGCGCGCGCGCGTGCGCGGCAGGTCGACCACGCCGTCGACGACGATGAGCGAGACGTGGATCTTCTGCGGCCAGAGGTGGCGCGCCATCGACTCGCAGAGGCTCCGCTGCGCGGCCTTCGCGGGGGCGAACGCGGCCGTGCGCGCGGCGCCGCGGCGCGAGGCGGTCGCGCCGATGACGACCAGGCTCCCGCCGCCGCGCTGCTTCATGGTGGGCACGACGCGCTTCGCCACGTGGAAGAGGCCGAGCGTGTTGACGCGGAAGGCGCTGTCGAGCGCGGCGGCGTCGACGTCGTCGAACGTGCCGAAGGCGCCCGAGCCCGCGTTGTAGACGACGGCGTCGACCGGGCCGAGATCCTTCGCGATCGCGTCGAACGCGGCGGCGACGGCGGCCTCGTCGGTCACGTCGCACGCGTAGGCGCGCGCGCCGCCGAGCTCCTTCGCGAGCGCGTCGCTCGTCTCGACCCCGCGCGCGAGCAGCGCGACCGCGTAGCCCTCCTTCGCGAAGCGGCGCGCGATCGCGGCGCCGTTGCCCGGGCCGACGCCGACGACCGCGCACACCTTCTTCGAGGCGCTCACGACGCGCCCCCGTCGACGTGGGTCCTCACCGCGAGCGCGCGCCGCCGCGCGTTGGTCACCCCGACGTCACCCCTCGCCTGTGCGTTCGCCATGACTCACCTCCTCGTGGCGGCGAACCGTAGCGAAGTTCGGGCGCCGATCGACGGCAACCTGGGCGCGGCATCGATCGGTGTCGCGGACCGATGCCCACATCAACCCACGTCGGTGCGGCCGGCGGCAGTTGGCCGCGCTTTTGCTCGGCGACGGACCATGAAGCGAGCGATCCAGCGGATCCCGGTGATGGCGACGTGCCTCGTCGCCCTCGCGGCGTGCAGCGCGCGCGTGACCAGCGGCGTCTCCCCCGGCGACGGCGGCGCTCCGTCGGACGCGGCACCGACGATGGCGACCGGAGACCCGACGATGACCGCGGCGGTCGGAGTCGGCGGCGCGCAAGGAACCGGCGCGTCGGCCGGTTCGACCGGCGTCGGCGCATCCCTCGGCGCCGGCGGTTCGGTCGGCGCGGGCGGCGGAGGCGTCGGCGCGTCGGCGCCGCTCTGGGCGGTGACGGGGCTCGGCGTGGGCCCGGCCGCGATCGGCACGTCCGCGGCCGGCGTGACGACCATCGTGGGCACGCTCGACGCCACGGCCACCGATTTCGGCGGGCCGCTGCCATGCAGCGTCACGGTCAACACGATGTTCCTCGCGTCGTTCGACGCGTCCGGCCACCGGCTCTGGTTCCGGTGCTTCACCCCCTTCGTCGCTTCGGGCTTCGCCGTCGGGCCGAACGGCGACCTCGCCTTCTCCGGGTGGCTCAGGCAGCCCGTCGACTTCGGCACCGGCACGCTGGACCCCGGCAGCGGAAATTGGCCGGTCGCGATCGTGGGGCTCGACGCGTCGGGGACGGTGCGCTTCGCGCTCGAGGCGCCAGGCGACCTTGGCTTCGCCCCGCTCGCGGTCGACGCGGACGGCGCCGTCACCGCCGCAGGCCAGACGAGCGGATACGACTTCGGCACGGGCAGCCCGGTCGAGGCCGGCATGTGGATCGCTTCGTGGGACAAGATCGGCGCGCCGCTGCGCGCGACGAACGCGGGCGAGCCGTTCTACTGGCCCGGGGCGATCGCCGTCGATTCGAGCGGCGACGTCGCCGTCGTCGGAAGCGCCGTGCCGCAGGCGGGCAACCCGTCGGCGCCGGTCCAGGACGAGCCGTTCATCCTCGATATCGACCCCGCGGGACAGGTCGCATGGACGTTGCTCGGCGTGCCGTTGCACCCGCACCCGCACCCGCGCGGCAGCTGCTTGATGAACGGCGTCGCGTTCGGATCGCAGGGCGACGTCTTTGCGTCGGGCAACCTCGCGCGGGCGATCGATTTCGGGCTCGGCCCGCTCGACCAAGTCGATTTCGTGATCGACGCGCGCGCTGGCGTGCCGGTTTGGCAGGCGGAGATCGTCGACGCGGACGCCAACTCGTCGCGCGTCGCCGCGAGCGCGACGGGCGCGTACCTCGTCGGCGGCGTGTCGCTCGGTCACCCGGTGATCGCCGGCCAGCAGCTCGACCCGGCGACGCCCGGCGAGCAGGGCTTCGGCTTCCTCGCCGACTTCGACGCGGCCGGGCACCCGTTGCACCTCGCGCCGATCGACGCCGCGATCGATGTCACGTGGGTCGCGGCCGCGTTCGGTCCCGGCTTCCGCGTCGCGACCGGGCAGATGCTCGGCGGGCTGCTCACAGCCGGGCAATCGGGCGGCCACGCGAGCGGCGGTTACCTCGTCGCGTTCCCAGAGTAGCAGGCGGCTGCGGTAGAGTCCGGCCGCGAAGCACCGCTCTGCACGGCTGACCTCGCACGATTTCCCGAATCGAGCAGAGCACTGCACGATCAGGCTCACGAGCGCGGCCGCGCGCGACAGGACCGACCCGGTTCCGCCGTAGGGCTCGCCGCGCCGCCGAGACCTGCGAGGAGCGGTGGTTAACCTCCGAGCATGGCCGGCAAGGGCGACAAGAAGCGCAAGCACGTCAAGAAGAACGCAGGACCGGAGGGCGCGCACGCAGGCGCCGCGGAGCTCGCGGCGGAGGCTGCGGCGGGCGCGGCCGTCGGCGGCGTCGTCGGCGCGATCGCCGGGCCGCCGGGCGCCGCGATCGGCGCGGTGATCGGCGGCGCGGTCGCAGCGGCGGCCGGCGAGGTCGTGCACCGTGATCACGAGGCCGAGGCCGCGCGCGACGAGGAGCTCGACGAGGAGATCGGCGTGATCGGCGGCGACATCGGCGCGGCGAAGCCGAACCAGCCGCGCGCGCGCGGCGCCTTCCACCCTGCGTCCCTCGGCCTCTCGACGGGAGCCCACACGGCGCCCGCCGAGGGTCCGATTCAGGATCTCGACGACGAGTGAAGCGCGCGCCGCCTCGGCTCCGCAGAGACGCGTGAGCTGACGCGGGCGGGCGCAGGTGGTAGTCGCGCGGTCCGACGCCCCGGGTCTCTCGGCCGCGCGTCGCACGACACGACACATGGCGCTCACCGCGACGATGCACCACCTGGCCGTCGCGCTCTCGGACGTCGATCGGGGCGTATACGAAGAGCTCGACCTCCGCGTCGCGCAGCACCCGTCGGAGTCGATGCGCTTCCTCGTCACGCGCGCGCTCGCGTACTGCCTCTCGTACGAGGAGGGCATCGCGTTCAGCAAGGGCGGGCTCTCGAACGCCGAGGAGCCCGCGCTGTCGGTCCGCGACGCGACTGGCCTCTTGCTCGCGTGGATCGACGTGGGCGCGCCGTCCGCCGAGCGGCTCCACAAGGCGGCGAAGGCGGCGCGGCGCGTGGCCGTGTTCACGCACACCGATCTCGCGCTCCTCCGGCGCGAGGCCGCGTCGCGGCCGATCCACCGGCTCGAATCCATCGAGGTGACGCGCTTCGAGCCGGCCTTCCTCGACGCGATCGACGCGAAGATGGCGCGGTCGACCCGCCTCGACGTGACGCGCAACGACGGGCAGCTCTACGTCGCGGTCGGCGGCGTCACGCTCGAGGCCGCGGTGACGCCGACCTCGCTCGTCGACGCGCCGAGCTAGTACCTACGGCCGGAGAGGCGGCCAGGCTTCGCTCACGAGCACGACCACCGGAGCTTCGGGAGCTCGGAGAGCATCGCGTCGCGGAGGAGGGCGACGCGCTTCGGCAGGAGGCGCGCGGTCGGCACGGCGAGGTGGAGCGGCGTCGCCTCGGCCGAATGCTCGGGCAGCACGCGCACGAGGCGGCCGCGCTCGACCTCACGCGCGACCAGGATCGCGGGCAAGAGCCCGATCCCCGCGCCCGCGAGCACGCACTTGCGCGCGGCGGACAGGTCGTCGACGTCGAGCCGCCCCGCGACGCGCACGCGCCGGACGCCGTTCGGTCCCGAGAGCGCCCACGTCGCCGCGCCGTGCGCGCCGCGGAACAGAACGCACGCGTGCGAGCCGAGCTCCTCGACCTTGCCGGGCGCGCCGCTCGCCGCGAGGTAGCCGCGCGACGCATAGAGCCCCGACTCGATCTTCGCGACGAGCCGCGCGACGAGCGCCGCGCCCTGCACGACGCCGACGCGCAGCGCGAGGTCGACGCCCTCGCCGACGAGATCGACGACGCGCGCCGTGAGCACGAGCTCGACGCGGATCGACGGGTGCGCGCGCGAGAACCGCGCGACGACCGGGGCGAGCACGGCGACGCCGAGGTCGACCGGCGCCGTGACGCGGACGACGCCGCTCGCCGACGCCTCGCGATCGCTCGCCTCGGCCGTCGCCTCGTCGAGGTCGGCGAGCGCGCGCGACGCCTTGTCGTGGAAGCGCGCGCCCGCGTCGGTGAGGCGGAGCGCGCGCGTCGAGCGCTGGAGCAGGCGCACGCCGAGGTCGTGCTCGAGCAGCGCGACGCTCCGGCTCACGCTCGACTTCGGCAGCCCGAGCGCGCGCGCCGCGGCGGTGAAGCTGCCCTCGGCGACGACGCGCGAGAAGATGGCGACGCGGTTCAGATCCACGGCCCAGGTTGGAACGATTGTTCGCCCGCAGGCAACACACTGTTCTCGCACGGACCACTTTTTCGCGCGAAGCGAACGACACATGATGCTCGGGTCAGGAGACGGACCATGACCGAGACCCTCGAGACGACCGCGAACAAGCCCCGTGAGACCGCCGCGCCGCGCACGATCGCGCGCGTGGTCAAGGGCACGCCGACGAGCGACGGCGCCGGCGTCAAGCTCACGCGCGTCGTCGGCACGCCGGCGCTGCCGCGCGTCGACCCGTTCTTGATGCTCGACAACTTCCGCAGCGACGAGCCGTCGGACTACCTCGCGGGCTTCCCCGATCACCCGCACCGCGGCTTCGAGACGATCACGTACATGATCGCGGGCCGCTTCCGGCACCACGACAACAAGGGCCACTCGGGCCTGCTCGAGTCGGGCGGCGCGCAGTGGATGACGGCCGGCCGCGGCATCGTCCACAGCGAGATGCCCGAGCAGGAGGAGGGCCTCGTCTCCGGCTTCCAGCTCTGGCTGAACCTGCCCGCGAGCGAGAAGATGCGCCCCGCCGAGTACAAGGACATCCAGCGCTGGGACATCCCGGTCGCGAAGCTCGACGGCGGCGCCGAGGCGCGCGTGCTCGCCGGCGAGATGCTCGGCGTCGTCGGGCCCATCTCGGGCCGCTCGACGGAGCCGGTGCTCGTCGACGTCTCGCTGCCGCCGAACACGTCCGTCACGGTGCCGCTCTCGGAGGCGCACATGGGCTTCGTGCTCACGTTCGAGGGCGCGCCCGTGCGCGTCGGCGAGAGCGCGATCGGCAAGGACGAGCTCGGCGTGCTCTCGGCGGGCGGCGCGCTGACGCTGCGCTCGGGCGACCACGCGAGCCGCGTCTTGCTCGTCGCGGGCAAGCCGATCAAGGAGCCGATCGCGCAGCTCGGGCCGTTCGTGATGAACACGCCCGACGAGATCCGCCAGGCCGTGCGCGACTTCGAGGCCGGGAAGTTCTGACCTCGCCGCCGCGGTAGACTGCGTCGCCGTGACGACGTGGATCTTCGGGTACGGCTCGCTCCTCTTTCGACCGGGCTTCCCGTTCGAGCGGAGCGAGCGCGCCCGCGCGCGCGGCTTCTCGCGGCGGTTCTACCAGGGCTCGCCCGATCACCGCGGCACGCCGCAGCTGCCCGGCCGCGTCGTCACGCTGGTCGTCGACGCGGCGGCGGCGTGCGACGGGCTCGCGTTCGTCGTGCGTGACGCCCACGTCGAGC